>QMNL01000185.1 GCA_003647755.1 Candidatus Coatesiibacteriota bacterium | reverse complement strand
CCGTAGGTTGTACCTACGGCTACTCACGTTCATCCCCTTACGGGGATGCAGGAAGAACGCCTTCAGTTGAGCAGGCCCGGGCACGATTACGAAAACTCCTCGAGGGGTGAGATATTGACAGCGCCATGCTAAGGTGATTATATGCTGAGAGTGATGTGAGCGGCGATGTGAATTGACATAGAGTGAACGCCCGAGGGAGGGAACATGAGATGAAGAATGAGAATCTGGTCTCAATGTCTGAACGCTCAGAGAGTGTTCTGAAGGATATTTTCAAGGGGGGATCGGCGTATCCGACATTCAGCGATGAGCTGAATTTGGTGCTGAGCGGCGGGCTGCTTCCGGGCAAGTTGTATGCGATCGAGGGGCCGCCGGATGGGACGAAGTCGGCGTTTGCGGTCATGTTGATGGACAAGTTGGTGGACGAGTCTGGCCTTCCGGCGCTGTTCATCTCCTCGACGCTTTCGGCGACGGAGCTGTACATTAGGAGCATATCACGGATATCTAGGTTGCATTCGGGTGAGGTCGAGGGCCGGGCGTGGTTGATGCAGGACTGGTTGGCGGTGCATGGGCGAGATGCGGCAGCGCGCATCAAGAGCCGAATAAAGGATGCGGACGAGGCTTACAGGAAGTTTGCTGACAGGATATTCATGGTTGAGGTTCCAGTGCAAGGGGGGATGCACATCTCCGAGGTGGGCGCCAGGCTCGAACGTGTTCGGCAACATGTCAAGGAGGCACGTGGTCTCTCTGAGCTTCCTGTTGCCCTTTTGATTATCGACACGATTCGGGGGTTGCGATACACGCAGGAGATCAAAGGCTCTGGAGAGCCGACGCGTGAGGAGATCGTCTTGATACTCAAGGACCTCAGGGAGCTCGCGCGCTCTTCAGGATGCCCGATCGTTGCACTGGTTGACGGTGCGGCGTTCGGGCGGCTTTATATGAAGTTCGGTATGCTCCCATCGGCGCTTGGCCACGAGCTTGGGTTCACCGCCTACCACGCTGACACAACGATTTTGGTAGAGACGGAAGATACTCTACTCTCCGACGCCATCCAGGAATTGTATGACCGTGGCCAAGACAAGGATGCGGCGAAACTCGAGGAGGCCCGGTCAAGGTTCCCGCTAAGCAACCCGAAGATAAGCTCTTATTTCCCAACTTATGCGAGGCTGACCTTGTCAACGCGTGGCACAGGCGCTGTTAGAAACGTTTACTTCATCTATTTGAAGGCGGTGGGTGATTTCCTCGATCTCGCTTTCAAACGCGAGACCAGGAAGGTCTACGAGTAACCCATTGCCCTACTAGCATGTTCCAATTCAAGAGGTAGCTGAATGATAGTTGTTGTTACGGGCGGTGCGGGCTTTGTTGGGAGCCACATCGCGGAGCACTACGCGAAGTCTGGCCATTCTGTGAGAGTTATAGACAATCTGTCGCGAGCCCGATTGCTTGGCAGAGAGAACGTTACTTTCGATTTCAACTGGCGGTTTTTGTCCGAGATGGATGGTGTGCAGCTGATACGAGGGGACGTGAGGGACCTCGACACGCTTATCCCGCTCGTGGATGATGCGGATGTTGTCTTTCATACGGCGGCGCAGACAGCGGTTACAACGTCGCTTGTGGACCCCGTTCCGGACTTCAGCACAAACGCGCTCGGAACCTTCAATGTGCTTGAGGCCGCCAGGCGCGCCTCGAAGAAGCCAGCTGTGATTTACTGCTCGACGAACAAGGTCTATGGGGATAACGTGAACCGCATAGGCACGATTGACAGAGGAGACCGGTATGAGTTTCCTGAGAGCTTTCGGCTGGGCGTTCCAGAGACGTTCTCAACTGATCTGTGCGAGCACACGCCCTATGGCTGCTCAAAGCTGACGGGGGACATGTATATGCAGGATTATGCGGGGACTTTCGGGCTCAGGACCGGGGTCTTCAGGATGTCGTGTATTTACGGGACACGCCAGTTTGGGCTCGAGGACCAGGGCTGGCTCGCCTGGTTCGCCATAGCGACGATTCTTGGCAAGCCGATCAGGATAGACGGCGACGGCAAGCAGGTCAGGGATGTGCTCTTCGTTACCGATCTTGTCGATGCGTATGACAAGTTCCTGAAAAGCGGGCTTGATCACGTTGTTGTCAACGTCGGCGGTGGGCCAGGGAATGCAGTTCCGATCATGCACGTCATCGAGCTTCTTCAGGAGATGACGGGCAAGAAGAGCCCCATCTCCTACGCCGATTGGAGGCCGAGCGATCAGAAGGTCTTTGTGTCGGATATCCGGAAGGCAAAGCGAGTTCTGGGCTGGGAGCCGAAGGTGTCTGTTAAGCAAGGTCTTGAGAGGATGGTCGAGTGGATACAGGCTCACAAGGGTATTTTTGAGGCTTGAGCCGTTACGGTAAGAACGGGAATCTGCGATGCCTCTTGCGTGTGATCGATGCGGTGCCGAAATAGAAAGCGAAAGCAGCGCGTACCACGTCGTGATTCGGATTTACGCGGGCGTGCCGGACACCTTGCCCTGGGTCTCGCCTGATGAGTGCGAGGCTGAGATAGACTCGCTGGTTGACAGTCTGGAGGGGGTTGATCCGGAGTTGATCGAACGGGACGTTCACCTGGAGATGTCGTTTGTTCTGTGCAGGCGGTGCAAGGAGATTTTTGCAGCTGATCCCCTTAATTTGCCCCTTGACTCGAGCGGGGGCACCATTCCCGACTCGATCTGATGCTTTTGGAGGCGCCGTTGCGGCCGGGATTCCGTAGTTGTCGGCGGGCTACTCCTGGGCTTTTCTTCACATGTATTGGCGGAAAACAGGGCGATGAGTGAACGCCGGAAGTTGCTGAAGCGGCTGGCCGTCGCCAACAAGGTCTTCGGTCTTGGCTACTCTGCTAAGAGTTCGGCCGAGATCGAATCGGCAGTTGTGGGCCTCTTGGCGGAGGCGCTAGAGGTCCCGGCGCTGTGGCTGCTTCATCCGGCCGAGGAGTATCTTGAACTGGGACCTGTGCATGGTGCGGACTCGGTGGTCTTCAAGGAGCAGGTTACATATAAGGCTCTGGGCGTGGGCGATCCGAGGGAGCTGTTCCGAAAGGGCACAGAGCGGGTTGTTCGACGTGTCGAGCTCTTTGTGGCTCCGAAATGGGCGGAGCGAAGCGGTATCTCTCGAGTGCTTCTTGTGCCTCTGCAGTTCGAGAAGGAACCGGTTGGCGTGGTGTGCATGGCACTGGTCCGGGGCCGTCCGGGGCCTAATACCGAATTTCGTAGGGTGCTCTTGGAGGCTGCGGCCACCGTCTTGGGCCGGGCCAAGAAGATCGAAATGATCGAGTCCCAGGCGAAGAGGCACCAGCGGTCGGCGCGGCGAGCCAACGAGCTCGTGCAGTTCGCCAGGGCCATCGACTCCAACGACGTGGAGCTGATCTGGGACAGGGCTATTGAGCGTTTGCCGAAGATGTTCTCGGCGGAGTTAGTCTCGATTTTTCTGTATGATGAGGCAGAGCATAAGCTCGTTCTGAAGCGTGGGTATAACCAGGACTTCGAGGGCGGCATCGAGGTTGACCTCGACGGCGAGGCGAGCGGTGGTCTCATGGCAACTGCTATAAGGCATGGGGGGCCCTGGCTCAGTCAGGACGTTCGCACACACAGCGCGAGGCGCAGCGGGGCCAAGTATCGGACAGATTCCTGCCTGATTATCCCGCTTCAGGAGAGCAGCAAGAAACACAGGCTGATCGGCGTGGTGAACTTCGCCAACCCGACTGACGAAGCGGGATTTCAGGCGGCCGATCTCGATTCTGCAGCAATCGTTGGGGAGCTTCTTGGGACGAAGGTCTCCAACGCCCTGATGTGGGCCGAGCTACAGAAGCTCGCGATAACTGATAGCCTCACCGGGCTTTTCGTCCACGGGTATTTCAAGGAGGCGCTTGAGCGGGAGCTGATGCGTGCGGAACGTTTTGGCAAACAGCTCTCTCTGCTGATGATAGACGTTGACCTATTCAAGCAGATAAACGATGTATATGGGCATCCGGCAGGAGACAAGGCGCTGGTCGCGATCTCGCGCATTCTGGCCGACAACGTCAGGGATAACGTTGATGTTGTGGCCAGATACGGCGGAGAGGAGTTTGCGATAATCCTTCCTGAGACCGCGAAGCAAAGCGCCAAGGAGGTCGCCGAGCGCGTCAGGGCACAGGTGAGCAAGTGCCCACTTCTGTATTATGTTGAGGCGGACAACAAGCGAAAGTTGGTGCCAAAGGGCACTAAGGGGGCGAGGCCCTTCTATGCTACGATAAGCATTGGTGTTGCCTCGTTTCCGAGCGACGCCAAGCGCCCTGAGAGTATGATCGATGTCGCCGACTCGGCGCTCTATGAGGGGAAGGCAGCGGGAGGGAATAAGGTTGTTCTTGGCAAGAGCAGGGCCGGTGTTTGAGCGAGGGTGGGATGTGATGCGTTGGCTTCATGGCGCTGGTAGGCAGCGGCTTGGAGGTGCTTGCATCACACCCGTTGATCTTTGAGCCAGCGATGGTGCTGAAGATTCGTTCCCCTGCCAAGATAAATCTTGTCCTTGAGGTTCTGGGCGAGAGGGCGGACGGCTACCACGAGGTCAGGACGGTGATGCAGTCGATTGACCTCTGCGATGAGATATTGATCGAGGAGCATCCTCTGGCGGGTCATCTCGAGCTGCACACGAACACCATGAGCTGCCCTGTCGATGAGAAAAATCTCGTCTGGCAGGCGATACACTGGCTCCGTGAAGCGACTGGTTTCAACAAGGGGCTCGTCATTACGATTGACAAGAACATCCCTGTTAGCGCCGGGTTTGGCGGTGGGAGCAGCAACGCAGGCACCGTCCTCGCTGCGCTTGTCGCCAAGTACGGGCTGAATGTCGGGCACAACGTGCTGCACCAGATCGCGGGCAGGGTAGGCTCGGACGTCTCATTCTTCTTAATCGGAGGCACAGCGCTTGCAACCGGCAGGGGCGAGATCGTGGCCGAT
>QMNL01000184.1 GCA_003647755.1 Candidatus Coatesiibacteriota bacterium | reverse complement strand
GGAGGCGTCAGAGGGGCTCAACGTCGCCGGCTACCGGCTGTACTACAGAACAGCCTCCCGACACCGGGGCGGTCGGATTGCACAAGAGACCAAATATGTCGATGTGGGGCGCCAGACGAGCTACGAACTCTACGGGCTTACGGATGACGCTACTTACCAGGTGTGGGTGGCGCCATACAACCATACGGGAGAGGAGGGGGAGGCCTCAGACTCCATGCTTGTAACGCCTTCTGCCAATGTTGATTGGCTACAGCTGCACCTGCCGGGGCCAACTCCGCCGCCACGCTCAAGCCCGTGTCTTGTGCTCGATCCTGTCCGCAAGCTCGTGTACGTATTGGGCGGCACGTCTGACGTTGAGGAGAGCGTTCTTTATGCTTTGAATCTAAAGACGTTCCGGTGGCAGATTGTTCCTACGACGGGTCCATTCCCACCGTCCGGGCGCTGCTTTGCCTTCTACGACGAGGCCCGGGATGCTGTCTGGATGGTGGCGTCAGACGTTACTGTATATCGGCTGGACCTGTCGAGTCACCACTGGACAGCATACCAACCAACGGGCGAGCCGCCACCGATCTCCTACGGCGAATCTAAGCCGACATTACCCGCCGTGGGCTTTCTGGATGCCCGCCGCAATCGGCTGCTATTGTATGGCTGCTTCATAGTGAGCGAGAACGAATCTGGTCGGCTGGATTACACGAGGGTGCGAGATTTCTTCTCGTTCGGCCTCGATACACACGAGTGGAGGACGCTGGATTGCTCAGGCGGGTGCCCAACGGAGGTTTACATGACGGCGTTTGCTTACATGCCGTCCCTTGACAGAGGCTACCTGTTTGGAGGCCTTGCTCAGGAGGGTGTGAGCAGCAAGATATATGTTTTGGATCCCGAATCGCTCTTTTTCATGCCGCTGGCGGCTAGGGGCACCCTTCCCATGCAGCGGATACTACACTCGATGACCTTCGATGAGGACCTGCACAGGCTCATCGTTTTCGGAGGAGATGTCAGCGCCAGCTCATACGGCTTCCCGGTGGAAACCAACGAGCTAAACGCCTACGATGTCGAGACCAGCGAGTGGAGTGACCTGACGGACGTGGTCACCGGTATCCCGCCCAGCCCAAGAGAGCACACGGCTCTGCTAACGCTGCCCCGTGGCACGATCGACCAGAACGCCTACATGCTCACCTTCGGGGGCTATGACCGTCCGGACAGGTTCAACGACCTTTATTGTCTCAGACTCTACGACTACTCTGCCGACACAACCCCTCCGGCAATGGTTACCGATCTGGAAGCACAACTAAGTGAGGACGAGGCGCACGCACACCTCACCTGGACCGCGCCCGGCGACGACGGAAACCTCGGCCGTGCCAGAGGTTATGACTTGCGCTTCGCACAGACCCCCATCCTGACCGAAGATGATTTCAGCCTCGCACTGCCGGTGCCGGTTTTCTACTTCCCATCGTTCCCAGGTTCCACAGAATATCTGATCGTTGCCCTGCCGGAGACAAACAAGGCCTACTACTTCGCCCTGAAGACGTTTGACGAGTCAGGGAATTACTCCGCACTCTCCAACTGCGCAAGCGTGGGGCTAAGTCCTGAAACCTCGCTAGACAATGCGCTCCAAAGAGGCGCCATTGGGCCCCGCCTGGGCGATGCTTACTCCGTCGGTTCCGTTATTGACAACACACGGCCCCTCGAATAGAGCCGCGAGGCCGGCGCTTGGAGTGGGCATTGGCGAGGTGAGAGCAGTTTGGAGGCAATTGTGATATTGTCTCCGTTGTTGTTCCACTCAGTAATGTGTGGATGTTTTTGGAGCCTCGGCAGATTGGTGCGCGCTGCGGTTGAGCTCTTCTACCAATAAGGGTGAAAACATCGCCGGCACGCTGCACTCCTCCGTTGCCGAGCGTATTGGAAATGCTCCATTTCATGAAAACTACATAAGGAAGCCGTAAAATGCTCACGAAAGGAAACACCGCTCCTGACTTCTGCCTACCTCAAAGCGACGGCAAGCAGGTCTGCCTCAGGGACTTCCGAGGCAAATGGGTCGTTCTGTACTTCTACCCGAAAGACAACACATCAGGCTGCACTCTGGAGGCGCAAGAGTTCACGAGGCTCAAATCCAAGTTTGAGGGAATGGGAGCTGCTATCATTGGCATAAGCCCCGATTCAATCGAGAGCCATCGGAGATTCAGGGAGAGACACGCTCTGACGATCACGCTTCTGAGCGATCCGGGCCACGAGGTGCTCGAGGCCTATGGTGTCTGGCAGCTCAAGAGGATGTATGGGCGGGAGTATCACGGGGTCGTGCGCAGCACATTTCTGATCGACCCCGAGGGCAAGGTAGCGGAGGTCTGGACGAAAGTGAAGGTCAAGGGCCACGCCGAGGCGGTTCAGTGCGCGCTGGGCGATGCCCAGGGCGAATGAGACGGGACATGACGACATTATCGCTGATGCCTTGTGAGGCATGTGGCTCGTGATGTATATTGGCGCGGTATGAGCGAAGGAAGCACGAAGACGGTTGCGGCGCCAGCACCTCGCGGGGAGATGGACGGGTTGTGCCGGCGGTGGGGGATCGTCGAGTTGGTGCTGGTGATAACGGCCTTTCTGTGCGCTGCATGGGTGCAAACCACCCAGCTTCGTTACTGTTTCGAGGCGGGCAGGCCGCTGCACTACGAGCTCGAGGCGCAGGCCTCGTTGGCTTCAGTTACGTCGATCGGCGTGCGGGGACGTCTGACGCTGCGGTGTCTTGGGCGTGAGGGCGACCGCTTCGCCCTCGAGGCTTCTCTGCAAGACCTCGTCGTTAGGCGTAACGGCAAGCAGATTCGCCGCGCAGCAGCGCACGGGACAGAGGCAACGGTGCGGTTTGACATCTCCGAGCGCGGGGAGACGACGGTGCGGGAGCCGGCATCGCTGGCCCAGAGCCAAGACCCAGCGATCATGGTGCTCGAGGCGCTATTGGATGCGCTTCCGCGGCTGCCGGCTGGCCCGGTCGGCGAGAACGACAGCTGGGTTACACAGTCAAGCGAGGCCGTAGCTCCGTTTATCGCAGAGCAGAGCGGGCCGATGCTGGTTCGATACAAGTGTTCGGTGCAGGATGTGCCGATACTCTTCGGAGGGCCGGTCCTAAGTCTCTCCTCGTCATTTGATAGCGACTCCGGAGGCGGCGCCTCAGGCCCGGGCGTTTCAGGACGCGGGAGGGGCAAGGTCGTTTTCTGCGCCGATGGCTGCACGATGAAAAGCCTTGTGCACGAGACTCTCACGCTGGTCACCCTGCCGGGGCACGATGCGGGAGCGGGCAAGGCGACGTACCGGCTGCGGCTATCGGTCAATCTCGTCAAATCGGGGAATAGGTAAAGGTGAAAATCGCTTTCTTCGCTGTTCTGCATCCAATTCGCTCAGGTGTAGCCAACTACTGCCATAACCTGCTCCCCAAACTCAAGGAGCTCGTCGAACTCGACATATTCATCGACGACTACGACACTGACGACGAGGCGATCACCTCGCAGTTTGAGGTCATGAACTACCTGCGCTTTGAGGAGCGACTCGGCAGTCGGCGATACGACGCCATCATATATGAGCTCGGCAACGACGCGCACTACAAGTTCATGTATCACTACATCTTCAATTTTCCCGGGATCGTCGTTTTGCACGACTTCAACCTGCACCCGTCCAGGGCCAGCATGCTCCGAGCGTCGGCTGACGAGGAGACCTACCGGAGGGAGCTCGAGGCGTGTGTCGGCCCAAAAGGTTCCGAGATCGCCAGGCTTGTCTGCGCAGGTGAGCAGTTCAACGCGCTGCTTAACACGTTCCCGATGAACGAGAAGGTGCTGAGGTCCAGCCGGGCGGTCATTGTTCACAACCCCTATGTGAAGCGACTTGTCGAAAAAGCCGCACCGGAGACACCAGCGTATTTGGTGAACATGGGTCTGCCTCAGCCAGGCAGAGCCCTGGGGAGGGGCGAGGCACGGAGAAGGCTGAACTTGCCCCAGAGCAACTTCATTGTTCTCAACCCAGGCTTCGTTGGGCCCCATAGAAAGCCCGAAGTCGTCATCGATGGCTTCGCACAGTTCGTAAAGAAACATCCCAAATCGATGCTCATATTCACGGGCGAGCCTGACCCGAGGGTTGACCTTCCTCAGATGGTCAGCGCCCGCGGTTTGTCCAATACAGTTCGGTTGGAGCACTATGTGCGAGATGAGGTTTTTCATGCTTACATTGCCGCAGCGGATGTAGTTTTGAACCTCAGGACGAACGCTATTCGCGAGACGTCTGCCACCATGTTGACCGCGATGTCGCTCGGCAGGCCAGTGATCGCCACGCGGCTCGCTCACAACTGCTACCTTCCGGCCGGCGTTTGCCTCTTCGTGGAGCACTCGCCGACCGAGGCGAACGACCTTGCGGTCCGGCTGGAGGAGCTCTGGTCCAACCCCAAGCGAGGCGAGGCGATCGGCAAAGCCGCTAGGGCTTACGTTAGAGAGAACCACAGCCTCGGCCAGGCGGCGCAGGGCTACAAGGCCGTGATCGACGCTGTCGTTTCACAGCCCAAGAAGGGCACGAGAAGGCCCAGGACGCTTGGTGAGCGGCTCCCCTGGCTGGCCGAGGAGAAGGCGAGGCTTGTGGAGGAGATGAGCGCTCCTGAGCATGGCAAGCTCATCGGCGAGGTCTTGGAGGAGGCCATGTCAGACCTGGGATTGGGGAAATGACCACAGAGAGACAGAATTACACGGACGATCATGCGCATTTTCGCAAGATGTCTCCCCGTGGTTAGCCAGAAATGGCCATTACGCTCATTCCTGCGGGAAGCCATGCTCCCGACCGCGGGTTGGCCAATAATCAGATTGACGCAGCTCGTTCTAGCCCTTTGGAGTGCGGCGGCTTGACGCCTCCTTTTCTCGTCGCGGCTTGACGCGACATCTGTCCTATGTGAATCACCTCAGCAGCAATCGCCTTTCGGAAAGAGATAAAGCTGT
>QMNL01000183.1 GCA_003647755.1 Candidatus Coatesiibacteriota bacterium | reverse complement strand
GACCGATGCCTGCCGAACTCATAGCCTCTGCGCAGCGGCACGGCGTGTTCATCCCATCATCCGCCTTGCCATTAACCCTGCTGATTATTGGGGACCCATGCGCAGTCCGGAGCACCCGATGGCCACAACCCACAGCAACTACAACCGCCACAATGGCCCGCTATGCTCCCTGAATAGTCTGCGTCCGCAATGTCCATGACTTCCAGTCTGACTGTGGCTGTCTCGGACAGATGTTGCCGGCACAGAGCAATTATGAGAACCTAGAGACAATATGTTCGCAAAGATTCTCGGTTGGACAGCAAATCTCTGCTTTCGGCGGTCTGGCACCATCATCATTGTGGCCTTGGTGCTGTTTCTGATCGCGGTCGTGCTAGCGCTTAGGCTCGAGTTCTCCGCCGATGTCCAGCAGCTGCTTCCGCAATCTGATGCCCGTATCAATCAATACTTCGAGGCGCTCTCGAAGTTCTCCGGGGCAGAGACGTTAATCGGCGTTGTGAAACCATCTGAGACCCGAGACCTCCACCTCGTGCAGGAGTTTGTTAAACATTTCGGCAAGTCTGCGGCACAAAGCAGAATGGTTGGCGATGTCGATTTCAACTCCAACCAGCTTGCGATCAGGTTCTTCAGGAAGTTTTTTCTTAAGCACATCTTTCTATTCCTTGATGAGCAGGACTTCAACAACGTCATCAATGTCCTGTCAAAAGAAGGCATGAGCCGAGCGCTCAAGCAGGCCCGGGCAACGCTGATCTCTCAGGCCGGCCTCGTCCAGAAGGAGTTCATCGAGCAGGACCCGCTCAACCTTCGGAGGTTCATGTTCAAGTATAGCCCGAAACTCAAACAGGGACTCAAGCTTGAGCTAATTGACGGATACTACTTCTCAGCTGACCACAGGATGAGTTTCGTGCTCATTTATCCGACTAGGAACCCTCAGGACCTGGAGTTCGACCGGGCGCTGCTGGCGAGCTTGCGAAAGAGTGCGGACGAGACTTTTGCGTGGCTGGACAAGCTTCACGGTTGGCCAACGGGCGAGGCAGCTAGAAGGCTATCAATTTCCTTCACTGGCCCTCACGCCATCCTGTTCGAGGAATGTGGACAGATCAAGCATGACACACTCACAACGCTCATCAGCTCCTTCCTGCTCGTCGTTGTGCTCTTCGTGGTGGCTTTCCGCAGCACGGGGAGTCTGTTGTTTGTGGGCGGGCCGCTGCTTGCCTCACTCGTTTTCACACTCGCTCTATGCTACGTAACGCTGGGCTACATCAACATATTGACCATCGTGCTCGTGGTCTCGGTTGTCGGCCTGGGGATCGACTTCGCCGTGCACCTATACAGCAGGTTCATCGATGAACGAGACTCAGGTAAGGTGGCTGCGGAGGCGCTAAGGATCTCATACACCCACACCGGGTCGGGGACACTTGCTTGCGCTGCGACTACTTCGTTGGCCTTTCTCAGCTGCGCCCTATCTCGCTTCCAGGGCGTGAAACATCTGGGGCTTCTGGCGGCGGCAGGGATCGTCATCTGTCTGTCCACTACGTTTTTCTTCATGGGCGCAGTTCTGAAATATCGCGAGCGATTCGCACGGCACAAGGCCAAAAAGCCGCGACCCGGGCATCTCGGCCTGACCAAACTCGCCAAGCTCGTAACTGATCACCCAGGCCTGATCATCGCGGTGTGGGCGATACTGACGCTTCTGGCTGCCGTAAGAGTCTCTCACGTCAAGTTCTCCGAAGACATCACTAAACTGAGGGCGAAGACCTCCCAAGCAGTGCGCCTGCAGGGCCAGATCAGCCGCGACATCGGCGGGAGCTTCAAGGACTGGATTGTCTTCAAGACTGTCCCGGACAGTAAGTCCGCTCTGGAGTTTGCCGAACATGTGCAGACCGAGTCGGCCCCTATGATCGCCGATGGGACACTCGCCGGCGCATCATCGCTGCTGGACTTCGTGCCCTCACTTACAAGGCAGGAGCAGAACATAAGACGCCTTGAGCGGCTCTCCCACAAGTTGTCGCCCCGGGCGGTTGTCTCGGCCTTCGAGGCTGCTGTAGAGGACAACGGCCTGAGAATGACCGACCTGTATCGAGAGTATATCAACCAGCTGGCGGCCTCCCTGGCCGTAAGAGAGATTATCGACCTGCGACGTCTTACGGCCGACAAGTCCGTCAGGAGATTCCTCAGGCGGTTTCTAGAGGCAGACAGCAGTGGCCTGAGCATCGCCTGCTACGTCTCGCCCGCCAAACTCCTTTCCGCCAAGCGGGATGCCGTGGCATTCGAGCGTAAGCTCCGAAGGCGCCTCGGCAATGCCCCGTCCATAGTCAGCACCACGTATCTCACTGCTGTTTTGAAGGACATGATTATGCAAGATATGTGGGTTATAGCGATCGTGGCCGCAATCCTCGTCCTCGCGGTTCTTCTGATGCAGTTCAGAAACTTCTGGGTCGCCCTCATCGCAATCGTCCCACTTGGCTCCGGCGCCCTGATGATGCTTGCCAGTGCCTCAGTCTTCGGCATCAACCTAAACCCCGTCAACCTGTTTGTCCTGCCGATGATACTCGGCATAGGGATTGACGACGGAATACATCTCGTGCATCGCTTCCTCGAGAGAAAGGCTCACACCAACGAGGCTATTGTCGGGACAGGAAAGGCGCTGGTATTAACATCACTAACGACGGTCCTCGCCTTTGGCACCCTCGTCTTTGCTGGATTCGAGGGCCTTGTGCAGGTAGGCATCTTCACGATACTGGGCGTGGGATTTTCGCTACTCGCTTCGATAACGCTTCTGCCCGCGCTGCTCGTTTGGTCCGGAAGGGTCAGTCGCAGGCTAGATGCGAAGTAAAGAGCTGAGCTTGAGCAAGCGATGAGTGCGGATAGTATGCCTCATTTCCGCGAGGCGTGTTGTATTGGGCAGTTTCGTAAAGACAGGCCGGGAGTAAGGCCGAGATGACAGCCGTTTCGGCAGGATTCGAGAGGATCGACGACGAGCGCTGCGTCTATTTCCGCTCTTCACGGCTGCATGGGCTCGGCGTCAAACATCTCTTCTCAACTCGCATCAGCAGCCGAGGCGGCGTTCGCACAAATTTCGACATGGGCTTCAGTGGTGGCGCTGCAGCAGATACGGTTTTGCAGGCGAGGCGCATTGCTTGCGACTTTTTGGCTGCGGACTTCTCCGGACTGACGGTGGCCAGGCAGGTGCACTCCGGCCGTGCGGTCGTGGTCGAAAGCGGCGATGTCGGACGAGGCGCACGGTCTGCAAGGGACGCGATACTTGACGCCGACGGCATGGTTACGGATGTGCCCGGCGCCTCGCTTCTGATCCTCACCGCCGACTGCCTCCCCGTTCTTATTTACGATCCCGCAGGCCGAATCGGGGCATTTCACGCGGGCTGGCGAGGTGCGCTCGCCGGCATTGCCCAGAACACCATCGACCTGATGGTGAACCGGTTTGGCTCCGACCGGGACAACCTGGTCGCAGTCCTCGGCCCCGCCATCCAGAGGTGTTGTTTCCAGGTGGGTCGAGACGTCGCAGAGAGGTTCATGGCCGCCTCGAGTGGCTGCGGCCAGGGGGTCGTCCACAGCGACAATGGCCGGTCTTTCGTTGACCTGCCTGGGTTCGTCAAATGCGAGCTGATTGCCCAAGGGATGGCCCGGGAGAACATCATGGATATCGGGCTGTGCACGTCTTGTCTGCCCGAACTATTCTACTCTTATCGCCGTGATGGGCGCCTCGTCGGCTCCATGGGTGCGATGATAGCCCTGGGCAAATGAGTGCGAATGCCGAGAAACCGCGGTAGTCCGGCCTTCGCAGCCTTAGCTGCTACGGCGGAGTAGGTTTGCAGCCATCGCAAGGAAGGTGTCCTGCGGCAGGTCAATCCTTCGCTTGGAATCTTGCCCCCTCCTTAATATAATTCTTTTGTTATGGCTTTTTATCGTTCTATCCGTCTTGTCCATAAGCTGTGAATGAACGTTACATCGGCTTCATAAGGAGATAGATATGAGCAGAGCTGTTCTAGCCTGCGTCGTAATTGCGCTGTTTGCCTTGCTGCCCATCGCGGCCATCGCGGGGCCAACCATCTGGATCTACACGGACGCAGAGACATATGATTACGGCGACACGATCGAGGTGAGTCTGGCCGCGCTGAACCTCGGTAACGGCATGTCCGTTGACCTTTATGTGGGTTTGCTAACGCCAGACGGCGGGCTCTATACCCTCAGCCCGTATGGGGTGAGTGGCTGGTCAGGGAACATCGAGGCGTGGATTCCTGACATATACGTGCCGCCAGACTTCAGCATGATACGGACGCCCCTTTTCTGGTTTGACGTGCCTTCCTCAATGCCGCCAATCGGTAATGAAGGTGAGTATAACTTTGCTTCGGTTCTGACTGGTGTGGGCAACTTTGACCAGTGGGTCTGCAACGCCAGTTTGGCACCCTTCGAGATATTGGCCGAAGGACCAGGCGGGCATTTCTATGTGAACGCTACGTCAGGAGATAATGGAAATAATGGTCTCTCAGCAGACGAAGCATGGAAGACGATTACTCATGCATTGGAACAGGTGGAAGGTTTGGAGGACTACCCGGCAACGATTCACGTCGCGGCAGGGACATACGCCTCTAGCACCAACGGCGAGACGTTTCCACTCAACATGAAGAGTTATGTGTCTCTAATCGGAGACAGCCCGGACAAAACGATTCTGGACGCTGAAGGCACTACCTACCATGTGATCTATTGCAATGGTGTGAACAACCTCACTATAGAGGGTTTCACAATAACTGGTGGCAAGGCCCATGGACGATTATCGTCTCCTGACAGCAGCGGTGGTGGAGTATACTGCTACAATAGCTCGCCTACCGTTGAGAACAACACGATCACCGACAACAGTGCTCACTACGGCGGCGGCATATGCTGCCAGGACAGTACGCCGACGATCTCAAACAACACGATCAGAGGCAACGGTGGCATAAGCACATATTACGGGACCGAAT
>QMNL01000182.1 GCA_003647755.1 Candidatus Coatesiibacteriota bacterium | reverse complement strand
GGCTACTATTGTAGTCCCCCTTCGGGGAACTGAAACCCAGCATCACCTGAATCCCAATTCCACTCTTCTTTCACCCACAACACCACCCCGGAGCCAACAACCCAACGAATCCGCAGCCCGTTTTGGGGAAACTCCAATTGAGATTGAGAAACTTAAGCCACAGGGCGTCAAAGCCACACAGCGTCAAACGTGAAATCTGAACTCGATGATGTCGCCGTCCGCAACGACGTAATCCTTGCCCTCGAGGCGGTTCAACTTCTGAGCCTTAACCTCGCGCATCGAGCCAGCCTTGACGTAATCATCGAAGGAGATGACCTCCGCGCGTATGAACCCACGCTCCATGTCCGTGTGGACTGTGCCGGCGGCTTTGGCGGCGGTCGTGCCGGCCCTAAGCGGCCAGGCCCGGACCTCATCGTCGCCGATCGTGAAGAAACAGATCGTCCCGGTCGCGTCGTATGAAGCCCGGATAACGCGCTCCTGGGCAAGGCTGGTGAGGCCGGCGTCCTGCATGAACATTGCACGGTCCTGCGCATCCAGCTCGAGAAGCTCCCGCTCCAATCTGGCGCAAAGCGCGACCACGGTTGCATACCGGGGCGCAAGGGGCGTGAACTCGGCCGCAATGTTGTCTAATCTTTCGGTCGAGGCATCCTTCTCGTCAACGTTCAGAACGATCATAAGGGGCTTGGCCGTCAAGAAGCCGATGCCTTGAATGACGGCTCGTTCCTCCGGGTGAAGCTCAAGCTGGGACAGCGGCGATGCGCCCCTCAGGTGGTCGAGGCATTTGACGATAACCGCTCGTTCCCTCACGAGGTCGTCGGACTTGGCCTTTCGATACATGACGTCTATCTTCTCGAGGCGTCGCTCGCAGACAACAGTGTCCGCCTCAAACATTCTCTCGACGGACACGGCGACAGCGTGCTTCATGTCTATGGACTGGAAGACGTAGGGCACGTTCGGGTTCTCAAACCCACGCACGACAAGCGCGAGCACCGAGGTGCTCTTGACGGCGTTCAGGCTTGGTCCGATAGCGTCATCGGGGCCGGGCTCATGCAGATATGGGTCGAGATACTCGATCTTGGCCTGGACTTTTCTGGACTTTGGGAAGTCCGCAAAAAGCCTGTCGAGCCGCTGATCAGGAATGGGAACGGCGGCGATGTTGGTGGAATGTGCATGTGCGTCGGACACCAGGCCCGTTATTGCCTCAAAGACGCTGGTCTTGCCGACCTTCGGAAAGCCACAAAGGCCTATCTTCAATTGTTTGCCTCCTGTTTATTTCGGGGTTGCCCGCCTGCTTGCGTTCCGCCAATAGTGCCATCATTGAGCGTGCCAGGGGGCTCGGTGATATTTTGCGAGAGCGAGAGCTTATCGGAGGGGTATAGCAGCCCGATCCAGTTGACGAAGACTGCCAGCAGAAAGAACAGAATGCAGGCTAGAATGATAATGTGCTGCCTCTTGACACACGGCGGCTTATCGATCATTAGGGTTTGGACAACGTGGCGTATTGTCTCCAGGAGGGTGCCGGCGGAATGTTTGCACAGGAAACGGCCGCATGGGACTGAAATGCCATTGACTCGCAGAAGCATGAAGTAGAACTTGGTCGATGAATCTGCGATCGCCGGAAAGGTGAATGCCGCCGAGTATCCCCTCTTGTCGCCACCCAGATACTCGGGCTTGCCCACCCTTATCGGAACGTAATCTCTAATGTCAACGTCCGCCAGCTGCGTCAAGGTGATCCCCGGCGGAATGAGCAGCGGCTTGGTGTGCGCCCCGCAGTATTGAGCCTTGAACACCAGGTCAAAAGGCTGCGCCCGGTAGTTTATCCAGGCTTGGCCGCTCGGCTCGATGTTGTTGCTGGCGGCCAAGAGCCTCGGGGCGTTGCCAGGATCGCAGTCTGGAGACGTAAAATAGAACCCGAAGCGCCTGAACTTAGAGTCCTTGATCGGCTCGAAGTCGAAGCTCACTCTCTCTTGCCGCCCAATACCCTTAACACTGATGCTCTCAGTGAAGAGATCGGTATCATGATCGCTTACTGTAAAGAGATGAAACACGAGCTTCCCACCTTTCGGACTGGGCCCGCAGCCAAGCACCACAGTTATCCGGCAGAGCCCGTTCTGTGTGGCCGCGAACACCTGACCCGCTATATGCGCGAGAGGGGTCCTTCTCCCTTTGAACACGTCGCGCAATAGGTCTCGCGTCTGTGTAACAATGGTTCGCCTGGCGTATTTTTTCTGGCAGACCGCGGCCGCCCAGAACAACGAGGCCGGGCTGGGTTGATGAGCCAGTTCGACGTGCTCAGGCTCCTTGGGGAGTTCATAGAGCTCGCATCTCACCTCCGGGAGGCCTTGGCCAATCAACGGATCAACAAGACGTCTATCAACCGAGAAGATGACCTTGAAAAGGTGGGAGTATTCCGACTGGAAGAGATTACCGAGGTTCCCAGAGAGGTCCCTCGTCCACACAAATGCTTGTGGCCCGTAAACGTCCCGGCGCGGGTAGGAGGCCCCATCAAGCGTTATTACGGACGAGAATCCAAACGACGAACGAAACGCGATGAGCCCAACCGCGATCGCCAGCGCCAGCGCCTCAGCTATCCACACCCATTTTTTCAGCTTCACGATGACAGCAAGCTTACAGCTGTAAATAACATGCCTGTTCACAAAATCTTGATGGACTTATCACTAATACCAAACATCTTGAAAGCCGGTCAAATCTACCACAATCCAATAGAGCAGCGCTTGAGAATCTGCCGGGAGATTTCTTGAACATCTCTGACGAAAGGCTAATGTTAAAGTGTGATGCAAACAGTGAGAAATGCAATAAGTGCTCGTTTGGACTTCTTTCATATTGTTGCCTATATCGTTGATAAACCACATATTGCTATCCATGGCATAGACTGGCTTCTGGGGCGCGGGTCTAGCCTACACAAGCCCTAACCGCTCACAGGCGGGGGTGCGGGGCATCTTCTTTGGTTGAAGTCATGCTGTTAGTTTTTGGTCTTACATCTCAGCAATCGTTTCCCAGGTTGGAGGGCTTGCGCAAGTGAACAACGTGTGGATTCGCATCCTTCGGCGCCTAAAGCGGACGATCAACCGGCACAGCTTTGAGACTTGGATCAAGAGCATGCACTACGAGGGATACAGAAAGGGCGTGCTGCGCCTCACCGTCTTGAACGATTCACATCGGAATTGGGTCAACGAGAACTACCTATCTTTGATAAGAGTGGCGGCACGGGATATATGCAGGCGGGATGTTGAGGTCCAGATAAGTCTCAACGGGGTGCACGACGTTAAGAAGAAAGCGCCGGCCCTGCGCAGGGCTATGCCCAAAACGCCCGTAGTCCACAGCCTGAGGCAGGGGCCAGCACTTCCCCATACCAATGGCAATTTCACGTTTGACAACTATGTGTTGGGCGAGTGCAACGAGTTTGCTCACGCGGCCTGCTTCAAGGTGGCGCAGAGCCCTTCGAGGGCATACAACCCGCTGTTCATATATGGCCAAGATGGGGTTGGCAAGACACATTTGCTGTTCGCAATAACACACTACATCCGTCATAACCATCAGGCTCTGTCGGTCCTTTACGAGACGGCCGAGGACTTCACCAACGACCTGATCGAGTCGATTGGCAGCCGTCAGATGCCCGGCTTCAGGGCAAGATACCGCAATCAGGATGTTTTGTTGATCGATGACATCCAGTTCATTCAGGCCAAGAAAAAAACGCAGGAGGCGCTTCTGCATACCTTCAATGCGCTCTACGAGCTCGGTCGTCAGATAGTTGTTTCCTGCGATCGCCATCCCGAGGGTCTTCAATTCGTTCAAGAAAAGCTGCTCTCAAGGCTCGGTTCGGGCCTGGTCGTGGACCTTGCCCCGCCCGATCTCGACGTCAGAGTGAGGATTCTGCTGAAAAAGGCCGAGAAGATGAGATTCGATCTGCCCGAGGAGATAGCCTACTACATCGCAAGCAGGGCACCTTCCAACGTCCGCCAGCTGGAGGGCTTGCTGACACGAGTGAAGGCCTATGCCGAGTGGAAGCACTTGGACGTTACGCTGGAATCGGCAAAGGCGGCGTTGAACGGATACGGGAAGTTGAACGCCTCAGCAAGGCTCTCGACGAAAGTTATTCAGAACAAGGTCGCTCTCTATTACGGGCTTAGAACAGATGACCTTCTCTCCCGCAACAGGGCCAAGAATATCGTGCGGGCGAGGCAGGTGGCGATGTTCCTCTGCCGGGAGCTGCTCAAGGAGTCGTATCCAAGCATAGGTAGGAGCTTCTCTGGGATGAGTCATGCTGCTGCGATGCACTCTTGCAGGCGAGTTGCCTCGATGCTCAGGACTGACCCACGTCTGGTGCAGACTATCGATGTGCTGAAGAATGAGCTCGCCGAGGGTAGGCCCAAACGCAACGAAGGAGGACAACTTTGCGTCCAATTTGACGCCAAGACATAGCCCGCGTGAGGCACGAGACTTCGGTTTCCCGCACGGCACGACCAACCGTGGTCGGCCTGGGCACATGTCAATTGGCGTTCGATCACGGGGCGGCCTGCCCAATGGTCGCCCCATTTCTCTTCTATATCCGAGGCTTATCCGAACTGGCGCCGAGCCAAAGCGGCTCGGGCTGAGGCTGTTGCGACTGGGAACATCCCGCGTCAGGAGTGCTCTCGTTGCTCCCTCCCCACAGACCAGTATCGGCAGTCTCCCCAGCTATCAGATTGACGCACACGGTTCTACCCCTTTGGAGTGCGGCGGCTTGACGCCGCTTTTTCTCGTCGCGGCTTGACGCGACATCGATCCTACGTCAATCATCGCTGCAGCAATCGCCTTTCGGAAGGAGATGAAGCTGAGAGATGAAACTGTCTATTGCAGCGCGGTGTCAAGCCACCGCAAATGAAAGCGGCGTCAAGCCGCCGCACTCCAAACTCACGCAGCGGGTGTAAGTTACAGACCGATGCCTGCCCAACTCATAGCCTCTCCGCACCGGCAAACCGCC
>QMNL01000181.1 GCA_003647755.1 Candidatus Coatesiibacteriota bacterium | reverse complement strand
CCGTCTGCTGTCGTCTCAGCCGGACTACTTCCTGCTCGAGATGCTTCAGCAAAGATTCCTTTTGGCCCTTCCTGTCCTCAACTTTCCCCAGCTCAGCCTCCAGCCGGGATATGGTCGCGGCAGCGCCTCGTAGTTTTTCCTGCTCCGCCGCCCGTCGTTGGGCGAACTCCGAGAGCCGATTCTCCAGTGCATCATCCCTCTTGGCATTTTTCTCGACCTCGGACTGGATACCTTTAATTTGTCGCTGAAGCAGGCTGTCATGCTCCTCGAGCTGGGCGATCTCGGCGCGGAGCTCCCCGCCTCGGTCAGAGCATCTCGCCTTGGCCTTGTCCGCCTCCTGAACGCGGGCTTGAAGTCTATCCCTCTCATCTTTCGCCAGACCGCACTCTCGCCTCAGGCCTTCGAGTATCTTCTGCTCATCCAAAAGGGCGAGCCGAGCCTTATGGACAGCGTCCTGAGAATCGGTGAAGTCCTTCTGGACTTTGGAGACCCTCTCATTGCTTCCACTGAGGGAGGTCTCCGCGACCGCAAGCTCCGCAACCAGCTCGTCCTCGTTCTTCTGTAAGTCCAATAGCTCGCGCTGCCGCGTGAGCACTCGGACCCCCGTAACCTTGCTGCCGCCATGCACGACTCCTGTCTTCTCGACGACCTCGCCGGAGAGCGTAACGAACGTGGCTCCATTGTCGCCCTTGCCCCAGAGGGAGATGGCGTGGTCAAGGTCCTCGACGACCCATACGTCGTGGAGAAGCATGTTTGTGAGCTCGGGGTATCTACACGACTCGACGAAGCTCTGCGCCGAGCCGAGCGTTCCGGGGATCGGCTTTGTCTGTGAGGCAAGCGAGCCGCGGGCGCTGATCGCCTCCTTTGCCACAAAGCTGCCCCTGCCGGCCTTGTTCTCGCGCAGATACGAGACAGCCTCACCGACTTGCCTGAAATCGTCCATCACGAGGCACTGCAGTCGCGAGCCCAGGACGGCCTCCAGCGGCGTCTCGTATCCCTTCTTTGCGGAGAGCAGATGGCCGATGATCTCGGGCGTCCCGCTATCCGCCGAACGCTTCTTCCAGACCTTCGCAACGGCACGAACGCCCTCCTGAAATCCCTCGAGCTGGCTCAAGAGCTCGCGGGTCGTCTGGAGTCGAGACTGGGTCAACGCGAGCTTCGAGGCCACCGAATCGCGGCGATGGGCTGCTGCGTCCCTCGCCTTAGTCGCCTCTAATAGCTGCTCATGAATCGCGTCATTAGCTGCCTCAAGCGATGTCAGGTCTCTCTCGTGGCTCAAAGCCTGCTCCTCGGCAAGGTCAAGCCTCGCCCGCAACTTGTTCAGCCTCGTATGGCTCTCAGCCGCCTGCTGTGTCGCCGCCGCCAGCTCCTTCGAGAGTCTCTTCAGCGTGGATGTGTTTGTCCTGCTTTCCTCCTGAGCTCTCGCCAGCCGCTTGGCGGTCTGCATCCGCTCGTTCTGGAGCTTGCCGAGCTTGTCGCGGAGCCTCGCTTGCTCACGCCGCGCCTCGTCACAGGTTGCCTTGAGAGATTTGGAATCAGTGTCAATCTTGGACAGAGAGGCCACAATCCGGTCCCGCTGTTTCGCCAGCGCTGCTAGCTCCCTCTTCACCTCGTCCGCCTGCCCTGACAGCTCCTCCAGATCGGCTTGGCAGGACTTCGCCCTCTGATTCTCCGCCCTGATCTTCTCCGTGAGCGTGCCGGTCAGAAGCCTGAGCGATTCGACCTCTGCCCGGCACTCTCCCAGCCTACGCTCCAGCGAGTCCCGCTCGTCCGAAAGTGCTCTGAACCGGCTCTGCGTTTTCTCTAAGGCGCTTTTGGTCTTGGCGATATCGTCATCCAGCTGGCGTTTCTGAGCCGAGCTCGCATCGAGCGAGTCCTGCTCGGCACGGAGCAGCTCCGACAGACCCACGTATTCTGTGCAGTTAAGCCTCATCCTAAGCTCACGGGCACGCTTCTGCAGACTCTTGAACAGCTCCGCCTTCTCTGATTGCGATTTGAGCGTCCTGGTCGTCCGCGAGACCTCGAGAACACGCTCGTCCACCCGCACCAGGTTCTGCTCGGTGTCCGCAAGCCGTGCCAGCGCCATCTTCTTGCGATGCCGATACCTCTGGATGCCAGCCGCCTCCTCGATGATGAGGCGCCGCTCAGACGGCTTCTGGTCGATCAGAAACGAGACCTGATTCTGTGGGATCACGGAATATGACCTCGCCCCCACACCAGTGTCCATGAAGAGCTCCTGAATGTCCCGAAGGCGGCACGGCGCCTGATTGATCAGAAACTCACTCTCGCCCGAACGAAACATCTTCCGAGAGATGACTATCTCGTCGAACTTGACCCTCAACCAGTCGGCCGCGCCGACGAAATGCAGCGAGACCTGGGCGTAGTTGAGCGGTTTGATCTCCTCTGTGCCCGAAAAGATAACCTCCTGCATCCGCTGACTGCGCAGAAGTCGCGGGCTCTGCTCGCCCAGCGCCCAGACTACCCCGTCGCAGATGTTGCTCTTGCCACAGCCGTTCGGGCCGACCAGGACGGTAATGCGGTCGGCGAGCTCAAGCTTCACCCGTCGCGGAAACGACTTAAAGCCGACCAACTCGATACTTTTAAGCTTCATTGCCCAAGGCCAATGTTCTGTCAGAGATACAGCATCAAACCACAAGGAGTGTACATCAACACAATATATTAGGTCAATGTGGTTTTGTGCCACAAAGTATGCGCAACGACTGCGAGGAATCACGGACGCCTTAGGACATATCAGAAGCTGCGGAAGAGTGGACAAACTGGGCAGGGCCAAAGGCCCGAAACGACGGCGCTTTTGCGACCTAAAGGCTTAACTCAACCGATGAACCAGCGGCCCAGGTCGCTGAGGTGAAGCGCAGATTCGCGGTCCGCGAGAGACTCCAGCGCTATGAGGTCTTCCTTGAACATCTCAAGAATCAATCGCTTGCCAACAACGTTCGGGTGGCGGCGTGCCAGTTCGCCGATCGCATCCCCGACTGTCAGGACCTCGCCGCGAGCCTCCCGCTGCATCATCTCTTTGAGAAGCATCTTCTCCGCGGCGCCGTAATCGGTATTGATCGATTTAAGTGATGTCAGCAGTCGGCGCCTCGCCTGGTCGCCCGCGGCATCAAGCTCGTCCGCAAGCTCTTTGGGGCCGCGGACGTTGACGGCTGTCTTCTCCTCGGTGCCGGAGTTACGGACGAATATCGAGGCCAGCGTCTTCAAGCTACCTTTGGGGCGAATGGAGATAAAGACCATGTCCCTGTCCTCGGCGAATTCGACTCTCTTGACATCGTGGCGCTGGCCGAATCTCTCGACACACTCGCTCTCGAGCCACTCCGCGAACTGTTGCCAGTATTCCTTACCGAACGTGAACTCATCCTTCCGCGTGTAGTAAGAGTAGTAGGTCCGCTTGAAACCGCGGGGGAAGGGAGCCGCCACCGTCCGATGAAACTCCGACAAGCCGTTCGATTGGAGCATCGCCTGCGTCGCAACGAACGTGTTGATAGCAGCCTTCAGACCGTTCCCAGCGAAGAGCAGTCGTTTCGCAGCTGGCGGTTGGCGGTCTGAGGCGAGCTCGGAACGTGCGAGCCGACCGGTCTGCGTTCGCTGGTAGAAAGAGTTATGGGGGCGGAGGCTCTCCGCTGGCGGTTGGCGGCTGGCAATCTCGAGGATGGCGGGCGTAATCGAGTGCCCAGTCTCCTCGAAGCCTATCAAGTAGGGGATTGCGCCCGGCTTGAGCAGCTGCTTCTCCAATAAGGCCGCCTCATCCAAGGTGCAGTGTTCTTTTTGGATGGCCAATACCCGTGCCTGTAAGTCGAAGTAATCCTGGCTGCTGGTCGACCGGTAAGACAGCAGCGAATCCAACGCTTTACGAGCCGGCTTGAGTGATTCCAGCGCATCGGTCAGACGCTTTTTAGCGAAGAGGCTCGCAAGATACGAGACCCGCCACTCGAGGATCGCCGCAAAGGCCTCGTACAGGACCCACTTGTCGCCAACCGCCGTCATCACCGGGCGCACGCCGAGCGATTCGGACGCGAAGTTGCCCATGTTGATGTCGCTCTCGACGGTGTGGACGATCTTGGGCTTGCCCGATACAGAGAGTGTCTCGACCAGATACCTGGCCTGCAAAAACGCAGCCTCATCTCCCGAAGAGACGATGAGTGCATCATCAGCCGGAACGTAATCAAGACGAAAAAAGCGATCGCCGTCGGCGTCAAAGACTGCCCCAACCAGGAGCCGTTTTCCACTAACGAGCTGATCCCTGAGCTCGTCGGCGAGTCGAAACATCTCGAGCACCGCCCTGTGGTCAGAAAACGGCGAGCTCTTGCTCCCTCCCCTGGGAAACACATCCGCGCGTTTAATGGTCTGCCAGCCTTCCAGTGCTGCCACCCCACCTCCCTCATTGACGTTGCCACCGAGGGATGTGTTGACCTCGTGGACGTTCGCAAAGCCCCATTTGCGGAAGAGCTTGCCAGCAAACTTGCTGAGGCAGCCGTTGGCGGTATCCGTGACGAGCTCGACCTTGTCGAACCTAAACCGTGCAGCTAAATCATCGTCAGGGCCAATCCATGTGTTCGCCGGATTGAGCATGAAGCTCTCGAACAATGACGATGCCGCATCGTGATGGTCCTCAAGCGCGCCGGTCTCCTCAACCTGGTTCAGATCGAGGCTGTCGGCGAGTTCAAAGATGACCGAGGTGAGTCGCTCGTCGTCGGCTGGGAGATACTTGAGGCCCTGATTGCCCCAGAAAAGTTTCACGCCGTTTTGGTCCTTGAGGTTGTGGGACGCCGTGATCATCGCTCCGGCAGAGGCGCCAACATGGAGGACGTATGCTGGGACGGCGGGCGTGGGGACTATGCCAACGGATAACACGGTGGCCCCAGCCTTTTGGATGCCACGCATGAAGGCGCGGGTGAAATCGCCGCTGGGGTCTCTGGGGTCCCAGCCGACCACGACCTGATCGCCCGGCTGAAACCTGCCGATCCGCTTCAAATCGG
>QMNL01000180.1 GCA_003647755.1 Candidatus Coatesiibacteriota bacterium | reverse complement strand
TACGATCTGGAGACGGCGCGAGCTATGCTTAAAAGTGCGAGGCTCCTGTACGTTCTGTTTTGCTGCCAACAGGCGGTCGAGAAGATGCTCAAGGGCATCATTGCCAAGCGGACCGAGGCGTTTCCACCTCGGCTGCACAACCTCAAACGCCTGGGAGAGCATGCCCAAGTAGCGCCGAATGAAGATCAGGTTGAGCTGATGCGCTAGCTCTCGCGATATTACATTCAAACGCGCCACCCGGATGAGATCGCATCTCTCTCAAAGGAGCTATCGCCGGAGATGGCGCAGCGAGTTCTTAACGAGAAGGAGGAAGTGGTCGCATGGCTGTCATCGATGATGTGATTCTGCGGCGGGCACGGGCGGCGCTTTCTGTGATTGCGCGGCAGGCTCGGGTCCGGGCGGCCTTTCTCTTCGGTTCGCATGTTGAGGGGAGGGCGGACGAATTCAGCGACATCGACATCGCGGCATTCGTTGAGGGCGCCGAGCAATGGAACCTGACGCGGCGCGTGCGTGCGGCAATCGAGGCTCAGAGGGAGATTGGCGACGACATCGAGTTGCACTTTTTTGCGGCCGAGCTGCTAGACAATGCGCCCAGGGCGAGCTTCGCCGCCTACGTTCAGAGCCACGGGGTGCGGATCGAAATCTGACAGAGTCCGTGTTGGGTAGTGGGAGAAGGAGGCACCAGCCGTTCCCACTGCAAACACTACACGTAGAGCCCTTCAGCGCCGATGAGGTCATTTCCACAAAGGCTTTGCGGATGATGGTCGGGTAGTGGGCGGGGACTTGCGCTTGACGAAGAATCGGCTTGCGGGTATGTTGAGCGTCTTGATTTCTGTTGATGCGATGCACATAAACTAGGAGAAAACATGGCTGAGAAGCTTGCTAATCCAGCTCCGTTGGGGCTGATGGGATTCGGGATGACGACGATCCTGTTGAACATCCACAACGCTGGGCTCTATCCGATGGACACAATGATCCTGGCGATGGGGATTTTCTACGGGGGCCTTGCGCAGATATTTGCGGGCCTCTTGGAGTTCAAGAGGGGCAACACGTTTGGTCTGACTGCATTTTGTTCCTATGGCCTCTTCTGGATGAGCCTGGTGTTTCTGCTTGTTGCGCCCGGCATGGGCATCTGGAAGGCCAGCCCGACCAGCGGGGCGATGGTGGCTTATCTTTTCATGTGGGGTCTGTTCACCTTCGGCATGTTCATAGCCACTAAGAAGGCGCCGTTTGCCCTGAGGTTCGTGTTCTGTTCGTTGTTCATTCTCTTCTGGCTTCTGGCTGCCGGCGATGCGACGGGGGCAGCCTGGTTGAAGAAGCTCGCCGGCTGGGAGGGGATAATCTGCGGTGGCTCAGCTGTTTACCTGGCGATGGCGGAGGTCATCAACGAGCACTACGGCAAGACGGTTCTCCCGATAGGCTGAGCACGGCGCAGACCGCCTGGCTCATCTTGCGGGATAATGTTTTTCAAACTCAGTTGATTCAGAACGTGATGGAGCGAGGTCATAGTAATGTCTGAACAGGAGGTTGACTTTAGCAAAAGGTTGGTTAGACCCAATGTGCTGACTGTCCGTCCATACAAGCCCGGCAAGCCGATCGAGGAGGTCCAGCGCGAACTAGGCCTCACTGACATAGTGAAGCTCGCGTCAAATGAAAACCCGCTCGGCGCCTCAAAGAAAGCGGTCGAGGCGATACGGCGTGCTGCGGATAGCGTTTATCTCTACCCTGACGGGGGCAGCTTTCGGCTGAAGGAAGCGGTTGCGGAACGCCTCGGCGCCCCTTTAGGAAACGTTCTCACTGGGAGCGGCTCGTGCGAGCTGATCGAGCTAATCGGCAAGGTGCTTCTTGCAGAGGGAGACGAGGTCATCTTCGCTGAGCCATCGTTCATCATGTATCGGATCGTGGCGGCAGCGTGCAACGCGAAGATAGTCGCGGTTCCACTGAAGGACTACGAGCTGGACCTTGATGCGATGGCGGACGCGGTTACCGAGCGGACCAAGGTCGTCTATATCGCCAATCCCAACAACCCGACCGGCGTTCTCATTGGGCAGGCGGAAATAGACAGGTTCATGGGCCGCGTTACTGACAACACGGTCGTGGTCATGGACGAGGCCTACTACGAGTACAACGTTGATGGGACGTTTCCGGACACGATGAAGTTCTTACGGGCTGGCCGCAATATCGCCATTCTGAGGACGTGCAGCAAGATATACGGTCTCGCGGGGCTGCGCATAGGCTACGGCGTTGGGCCTTCCTGGCTTGTCGATGCCATCGATCGCATAAGGCGGCCGTTTCATGTCAATCGACTTGCGCAGATTGCGGCGGTTGCGGCCTTCTCAGACGACGAACACATCAAGATGACCCTGGAGACGAATGAGGCGGGGAAGGAGTATCTCTACAGGGCATTTGCCGAGATGGGCCTCGAGTATGTGCCGACGGAGACCAACTTCATCCTCGTCGATGTAGGACAGGATTCTGACAGGCTCTACGATGAGCTCCTGAGGCGGGGCGTGATTGTCCGGCCGATGGCTCCCTGGGGCTACAAGACCAAGCTCAGGGTTACGATAGGCACTCAACGCCAGAACGAGAGGTTCATCGCCGCACTCAAGCAGGTCCTGGCGTAGAGCTGAAGCAGGGAGGGACGGGTCGCTCGCAGGAGGGCATCTTCGACTTCGCCGAGTCCTTGAACTCTTGCAGGAAACAAGCCATGATATGGGAGTTTAAGTATTGGGAAGCTGTCTCTTTCCGGCCAGGACGAGATTAAGTATCCTTCGGCCAGATATGCACGGGCGGAGGTGAGATTTGAGGGACTGGCCCGTGGTTGAGAACACAGAGAGCGGTTGGATTTAACCGGATTACGATGGACGAGTGAGGGTGCTTGAATCCAGCAAGATAGCGGCCAGCAAGTTCGGTCTCGATGCGGAATTCATTGAGAAGGAGGCGGATACCGAAAAGAACATTCGCGTTCTCGGCAATGATCTGACTTTTCTTGGTGTTCGGGAATCGGAAAGAACGAAGCACGTTCATCGGCTGCATCCCTATCTTGGGAAATTCATTCCGCAGCTTGTGGATGTCTTTCTCAAGAAATACTTCCGAAAGGGCCAAACGATACTCGATCCATTCGCTGGTTCGGGGACAACGCTTGTCGAAGCGAACGTGCTGGGTATGAACTCAGTTGGTATTGAGTTATCGCCTTTCAATGTGTTGATCCAGAGGGTCAAGACGCAGGAGTATGACATTCCTAAGTTGGAGGCCGAGGTAAGGGACGCACTCCAAAGGGTGCGGTCTTTCAGCAGGGAACTCACGAGCCAGTCCAAATCCATGTTCTCGGACAGGCCCCGCCATTTTGACACGGACAGCGATTATTTGAAGACTTGGTTTTCGGAACGAGCCTTGCAGGAGATACTTTTCTACCGGAGTATTATCGAGGACTATGCGAACAGTGATGTTCTGAGAGTTATCCTGTCCCGGTCTGCCCGCTCCGCGAGGCTCATCCCACACTACGATCTGGCTCGTCCCAAAAGACCGGTGAGAGAGACGTATTGGTGTATCAAACACAAAAGGTATTGCGAGCCAATAGACGAGGCGCTGAAGTTCATCAACCGGTACAGCCTTGACACTGTAAAACGAATAAAGGAGTTCGCGTCCATTCGGACGGACGCGACCGTCAAGATTTATCAAGGAGACGGGAGAAGTGTGGAGCTGCCCAACGATCTGGTGATCGATGGTGTTTTCACTTCCCCGCCCTACGTTGGCATCATCGATTATCACGAGCAACACAGATACGCCTACGAATTGTTCGGTTTCCCGCGATTGGACCAACTTGAGATTGGCCCGGCCAAGAACGGTCAGAGCCAGAAGAGGAAGGACGAGTATATTAAAGGTGTCGCCGCGGTTTTTCAAAACACATTCAAGCATCTCAGAAAGGCAGGCCTCGTGTTTGTCGTGGCAAAC
The DNA here is from genome assembly GCA_003647755.1 of Candidatus Coatesiibacteriota bacterium. GTDB lineage: Bacteria > B130-G9 > B130-G9 > B130-G9 > B130-G9 > B130-G9. Next base: position 1,049 of record QMNL01000180.1, on the reverse strand, counting down.
GACAGGTTCAACCTTTACCTGAAAATCGCGGAACTCAGCGGCCTTCATCTGATAGACATTTTTCAACGGCCGGTTCTGATGAGAACGGAGCGCGATTCAAACAAATACTTCGAGTCCATTTTCTGCTTTATGAAAGTGTAGGCAATGTTGTGGCGATATCGAAGGCGACAGCAGCAAGTATTCACGACTTGTTGATAGAAGTTGTGAGAGAAAAACTTAAGAACTACAAGCCAGAGACGAAGCACATGCCTTTCCACTTCAGGCTTCTTGGAAGGGATAGATATGCCATGTTCTCGTTCATGCAATCCATGAACACAACCTTTGGTATTAGCGTTTGGGAGCAGATGGCGGTCATTCTCGCCCGAGGGGCTGGGAGTCGTGCTGAAAGCCAATACGTGCTCAGAGGCGAGATCGATCCTACGACGGAGCAGGCCATTCGCAATATCCACTACCGCTTGCGGAAGACGGAGATCGCTCCATCTAAACATGGCGAGGTGGAACAGATTAGGAGCATGGTCCGGCAGGGCAGGGAACTGGAGGACCCTGACTCCAGAGTTGACGTGGTAGTTCAGATCGGCAAGCAAGAGAACTACTTCGACATCACCAGTGCAAAGCCAAACAAGAAGGAATTCGTCGCGCTGAAGCTCAAGCTGCTCCGGTGGACGGGTCTGAGGCTGAGCCAAGACAGAGACGCCGAAGTGTTTACTAGGATTGCGATTCCATACAACCCATATCATCCGGAGCCTTACGAGAGGTGGACGCTGAAGGGGCTATTCGATATTGAGAGAGATGAGATCATGGTTGGGGCGGAGTTCTGGAACTTCGTCGCATCAGGTAACATTTACGAGGAGTTGTTGGACTTATTTGAAGATGCGGGCGACGAGCTCAGGGATGAGATTGACGAACGGTTTGCGGAGCTAACAGACCAATGACTCGAGTGCGAGTCAATTCGATCGCCTGCCGGTAACTTGCTGGACCTTCTATGAGCTCCATTTTATTTAATGTGCAGTGCAGCCCGGGCCTCCCGCAGTTAAGGTTCAGAGCCTTCT
>QMNL01000179.1 GCA_003647755.1 Candidatus Coatesiibacteriota bacterium | reverse complement strand
TCGTCGGTTGTCGTCTATATGGAGAGCGGCAGCCTTATGAGCAACGAGGGGCAAAGCGGGTCCAGCTTTGAGCGGGGCATCTGGCAGTTCACGCTCATGCTCAACACGCTGATAATTATGCTTTTGGTGGTTCTGATCTTCCGCAACCTGATCAAGCTTTATTTCGAGCGGAAGCACAAGAAGGTTGGCGCCAAGCTCAGGTCTAAGCTGGTGATAGCCTTTGTCGCGTTTTCGCTCATACCATCAGTTTTGCTTTACATGTTGGCGTCGGGGCTTGTGCGTGAGACGTTCGGCAAGCTGTTAATTCCGGACGTCGAGCGGGTCTATCAGGATGCGGTTGATATTGCGAGTTTTTATCACGCTCAGGACGTCAAGCGGGCGGAGCGCTGGGCGAGGATGATCGCAGAACAGGTGCAGAAGAGGGGCCTGCTTTCGGCCAGCAGGCATGACGAGCTAGTCAAGCTTATCTCGGACAAGATGCGCGAGTATGGGTTTAGCGGCGTGCAGGTTTTGATGGGCGACAAGGAGATATCAAGAGTTAGCAGAGCTAAGGCACTGCTTACGGATGCGATTTTCAAGCTCGACCGAGACCGCATTGGCCCGCTGCTGAAAGGCGAGAAGAGCGAGATCATTGAGAATCTCTCTGCGAATAAGGCCGACGTTATCAGTTGCGCAGTGCCGGTCAAATCTGCCGATGGACAGGTGCTCGGTGCGGTCATAGTCAAGTATGTCATCCCGCCGCAGATATCGCAGTCAAAGAAACAGGTATCCTCCTCGATAATGCGTTATAAGTTGTTCTCCACAAAAGAGGTCTTAAAGCAGAAGGTCTATGTCGCTCTGGTTCTGATCGTTACGCTGCTGATCATTTTCGCGGCGACCTGGTTCGGGTTTTACGTGGCTAAGGTGATGACGCGTCCGATCGAGCGGCTCCTGGGGGGGCTTCAGTCGGTTGCCAGGGGCGATTTCGGCGTTCATCTGAGCGGCGAGACAAATGATGAGATGGGTCTCTTGGTGAATGCATTCAACAAGATGGCAGCGGACTTAAAGGCCAGCAAGACCGCTGTGGACAAGGCAGAGAACCAGCTATCCAGATCGAGCCGGGACTACGACAGGAGGCGCCGGCACATGGAGTCTATCCTGTCAAATATCGCGACCGGCGTGGTGTCGTTCAACATCAAGGGCAAGATAACGATCATCAACAAAGCGGCGCTTGCGATACTGGACCTTCAGGAGGAAGCATGTGTCCAGCGCGACTTTAAGGAGGTGTTCTTCGCTCCTGACCTGCGGGAGCTTGGTGAGCTGATTGAGATGATTGTCAAGACGAATCGCAGCGTTCGCGAGCGTGAATGCCAGATTACTATAAAAGGTCAGGTGCGGACGCTCTTGGTTACGCTGGCAGTTCTTCGGGACAGGTCAGACAACGAGATGGGTTTCGTGATGGTGTTCGAGGACCTGTCGCAGCTGTTGAAGGCCAAGAAATCGGCTGCGTGGAGGCAGGTGGCGAGGAGGATAGCACACGAGATCAAGAATCCGTTGACGCCCATACAGCTTTACGCTCAGCGGCTTCAGAAACATTCCCGCAACCTCAGCCCCGAGGACAAGGCGCTGTTCAAGGAATGCATCGACACGATCATTCAAGAGATCAACGGCCTGAAGCTCTTGGTGAACGAGTTCTCGCGGTTCGCCAGGATGCCCGAAGTTCAGACGCGGCCCGACGACATTCACAAGGTTATCAAGGACGTTCTGAGCCTCTATGACGGCAACCTTTCAAACGCGAAGATTAGTCTTGCGCTCGACGAGTCGGTCCCGCAGACCAAGATAGACGCCGAGCAGATGAGGCAGGTCTTCAAAAACCTGATCAACAATGCCCTTGAGGCTGCCAGCAAGTTCGTCACAATCGACATTTCGACTCACTATGATAATGTTCTGAAAATTGTCCGCATCGAGCTCGCTGATGACGGAGAGGGCATCGATCAGGAGAGCAAGGAGAAGCTCTTTCTGCCGTATTTCTCGACGAAGAAACGTGGGACTGGGCTGGGCCTGGCGATAGTGCAGAGGATAATCGAAGACCACAATGGTTACATCCGAGTAGAGGACAACGTGCCCAAGGGGACTAAGTTCATAATTGAGCTGCCCGGATAGCGTGTTTTCGCCATGATAATGATAGGATTAATGTGACGAGGCAGGACAGAAAACGGTGAGCAATGCTGGTGAGCAGATACTTGTCGTGGATGACAATCCCACGATTCGGTCTTCATTGACCGCTGTTCTGCGGGACGAGGGCTACGAGGTGTCGGCGGTTTCAGATGCGCGCGAGACGTTTGCGTTTCTGGAGAAGACAGTTCCGGCGGTCATTCTTCTGGATATATGGTTGCCCGGTGCGAGTGGGATGGAGGTTCTGAAGAGGGTCAAACAGGACCATCCCGAGGTTACCGTGATAGTTATTTCGGGTCACGGGACGATAGACTTGGCGGTTCAGTCGATGAAGCTCGGTGCCTATGGGTTCATAGAGAAGCCGCTGTCTCTGGAGAACATCCTCCAGCAGATCCAGCATGCACTCGAGTCCAGGCGACAGAGCCTCCAGATTAGGGCTCTTAAGCAGAGGGTCAGGGGCAAGTATGAGCTCATTGGCAAGAGCGAGGCGATTGAGAAGATCCGCGACCAGGCGAGACAGGCTGCCCCGTCAAACGCAAGGGTTCTGATAATGGGGGAGAACGGAACTGGCAAGGAGCTTGTAGCGGGGATGATCCACGAGATGAGCCTTCGCAAGGATGGTCCCTTCATAGAGGTCAACTGTGCTGCTATCCCTGAAGAGCTGATAGAGAGCGAGCTTTTCGGCCATGAGAAAGGAGCCTTCACCGGCGCCACCAGGCAGCGTATTGGGAAGTTCGAGCTTGCCCACGGCGGGACGCTCTTTCTCGACGAGGTGGGTGATATGAGCCTCAAGACGCAGGCCAAGGTTCTAAGGTCTCTTGAGGAGCAGCGCTTCGAGCGCGTTGGCGGCGGGAGACAGATCAGCGTGGACGTCAGGGTGATCTCCGCCTCAAACAAGAACCTGCTGGGGCTCATTGAGAAAGGTGAGTTCCGAGAGGACCTGTTCTACCGGCTGAACGTGATACCGATTGTGGTGCCGCCACTTAAAGAACGCCTTGAGGATATACCGCTTCTGGCGGATTATTTCGCCAAGCAGTTCTGCAAGGAGTATGGCATGAAAACTAAGCAATTCAGCAGGGAAGCAATAGAGCTGTTGCAGTCGTATTCCTGGCCCGGCAACGTCCGAGAGCTCAGGAACATCGTGGAACGGACGATAATAATGACGACTAACAGGGAGATATCCGCACAGCAGATACCTGACCTGATGCAGAAAAGCACGGGGCACATTGCAATTGCCAGGGAAGTTCCACTGAAGAGGGCGAGACAACAGTTCGAGAAGGAGTATATTGTATATCATCTTCAACAGAATGATTGGGGTGTGAGCGCTACTGCAAGACAGCTTGGGATTGATAAATCGAGCCTTTACAAGAAAATGCGTGACTATGGCATAGCGGTTCCCTCGGCGAGCCGCACTTGATATCTGGAATTAACATGCAGACGATCGACCTAAGAGCAGAAACTGGGGAGTTGGTGGTGGCTGGCGCTGCACAGTTCGAGGAGATGCTCCGGCAGCTCTTGAACGAGATAGTGGCGGCAGTAACCGGCGATGAGGAGATCGCTTTCATCGGGATAAGGTCCCGTGGAAACCACCTGGCGGAGCGGCTCGCTGCTGGTTTTACGGAGCGCACTGGTCGGCGGGTGGATGTGGGTGCACTGGACATAGGTTTTTACCGCGATGATTTCGCCACTGCGGGACTTCGGCAGCCGAAGATAAATGACAGCAAGATCGATTTCTCCATAGATGGCAAGACCGTTTTCCTTGTCGATGATGTGCTCTATACGGGAAGGACGGTGAGGGCAGCCCTGATATGTTTTGCCGACCTGGGCCGGACGAGGTGCATCAAGTTGGTGGAGCTCATCGACCGTGGTCTGAGAGAGATGCCCATCCAGGCTGATTTTCTGGCCATGCGGCTCATAACACTTCCGTCGCAGTGGGTCCGCGTCAGGGTCAAGGAGAAAGACGGCGAGGACATGGCCATCGTGTCCCCATCGAGAGCATCAGGGAAGCGTAAGTGAGAAGAAAGGACCTTCTGGGAATAGCGGATCTCTCCCCGTTCGAGATATCGATGATCCTTGACCTTGCAGAATCTACCAAGACCATCAACGAGCGGACCGTCAAGAAGGTCCCTACGCTGCGAGGTAGAACCGTCGTCAACATGTTCTTTGAGCCAAGCACGAGGACGCGGGTATCGTTTGAGATCGCCCAGAAACGGCTATCGGCCGATACCGTGAACTTTTCTATTTCGGACAGCAGCATTTCAAAGGGCGAGACGCTTGTCGATACGGCCAAGAACCTCTCCGCAATGAACCCGAGTGTGGTTGTTATTCGGCACAGCGTGGCTGGTTTCCCTCACAGGCTCGCCAAGCTCATGGACGCCTCGGTAATAAACGCTGGGGACGGGTTCCACGAGCACCCCACGCAGGCCCTCTTAGACCTCATGACGATCCGCGAGAGAAAGAGAGAAGTCAGAGGACTAAAGGTTGCCATCATCGGCGACATAGCCCGCAGCCGCGTCGCTGGCTCCAACATTCTGTGCCTGACCAAGATGGGCGCAGAAGTTACGGTCATGGCCCCAAAGACCATGCTGCCGTTCGATGTGACCAGGCTCGGGACCAAGGTCGCACCCAACCTCAAAGAGGCCATCAAGGACAAGGACGTCGTCATGCTGCTCCGCATACAGACCGAGCGCGATGTCGCTTCCAGGTTCCCATCGCTCAGGGAATACAACCGTTACTTCGGCCTCAAGGTGGAACATCTTAAATACCTTAAAAAGGACTGCATCATTATGCACCCCGGCCCGATAAATCGTGGCGTTGAGATCGACCCCGAAGTCGCCGACGGCCCATTCTCGGTGATACT
>QMNL01000178.1 GCA_003647755.1 Candidatus Coatesiibacteriota bacterium | reverse complement strand
TCCCCCTTCGGGGAACTCAAACCCAGCATCACCTCAATCCCAATTCCACTCTTGTTTCGCCCAAAACACCGCCCCGAAACCAACAACACAACACATCGCAATCAAAAAATGCGAAAACTCCTGCTGAGGGGCCGGGGACGCCGCGGCGGGCTATTTGTTTCGGCTATAAGAGGTCAGGGCTGGTTTACAGAAGGGTTCTCGGCTCGGACCAGGACGCTGACTGAGCCATCAATCACGCCAATGGTGGTGAAGTTTCTGAGCCGCCAAAGCAACGTTGCGGTTAGCTCATGGCCCCTGGGGACCAGCAGGACACCGTTCTTTGTTTTCACATCCGCGCCCAAGACCATGCCCGGAGTGACCTCGTCCACGTGCAGCTTCTTGATCTCATACACGAGGGCCTCTGCGACGATCTTGCCCAAGGCATCCAGGGCTCTCGGGTCATATTGGGCCCTCTTTCTTCGCAACTTGTGTAGCGCATCGAGCTGACTTGCCCCGGACATCGTGTAGTTATCGAAATCAATCGCCAGCTTGAGTAGCCTCGAGCCCAAGGGAATAGCCTCCCCTCGCACATCGTCGTGAGGCACGCCAGAGCCGTCGTAGCCCTTCTGTTGATAGGCAATTATCCTGGCTACGCCCTCGAGCCGAGGGATGCTCTGGAGAAGCTCCGCACCGATCGCAGGATGCGCCTCGAACATCTGCTTCTCACCCTCCGTGACCTCATCGTTTCTGTAAAACTTCAGCAGGACCTCGTCAGGCACCGTGACGCAGCCGATCTGGGACAACATCGCCGCCACGTCTATCTCCCAGGCGTTCTTGATCCCGAGGAAAGATATGAGCTGCTGCACCACCCGACGGACTCTTTGGGCGTGCCCGAAAGACTTGGTCCTCGTAAGGGCGAGCACGTCGCTCAGAACCTTCACGCTACCGCTCAGCGTTTTTTCGAGAAGCTCCTTCTCCGCGGTGATCAGCCGGTGCTGCTCCACAGCCGCCCGGAGCGATTTGACGAGCACGTCCTTTGGGCAGGGCTTTGTCATGAAGCGGAAGATGCTGCCCTCATTGACCGCCTCGATGGCGGTCTCTATGTCGGCCTGACCTGTGAGCATTATCCTGACCGTATCAGGTGCGATCTTCTTCACCTGTCTCAAGAGATGAATGCCGTCAATTCCCGGCATGTTCATGTCAGAGACCACGACCGCGAAGGGTGCACCGTCAACGATCATGTCCAGCGCTGCCTGCCCTCCCGCCGCTACTGAAACGTCAAATAGCCCGTGAAGCTCGCGTCTGAAGCCCATTAGAACGTTTGGCTCATCATCTACGAAAAGCACTCTGTCAAGCATCGTCATTCCCCTTATTCGTTACCTGAATCGATATGGCTCGCCACGCGTCAAGCCGGTCCGAAAGTCCAATTTCCCCAAGGTGCGACAGGTCTATCTCGCCCTCAACACATCCCTTGCCTGACCGGGCCTGATGCTCCAGGGCATTTGCCACATGCACAGCCGTAAGAGATGCGAACTCCACGGCGAGGCTGTCGCTCGGCCGGTGATGAAACGCAACCGCCTCGACAATGGCGTCAGGGAGACCCCACAGGCCAAGCAGGTAGGCACCCAGCTCGGGATGCGCCGCCCCAAATGTCTCTTCCTCCGCACTCACCGCGGAGATATCCTTCTGTTCCACCAGCTTCGTTACCCCGGCATATTGCTCGGTGAAATTTGTCGCCAAAACGAGCTTCCCCACATCGTGAAGGAGCCCCGCCATGAAAGCGTTGTCCAAAACCTCCCTGGCCGCATCCTCCGCACTGGCTATGGCCTTGGCAATCGAGCCAACAGCTATCGAATGCTTCCACATCTGTGCAACGAGGCGCTCTACCTCCTTGTTGCCCTGGAACTGCGAGAAAACGCGAACCACCAGGACCAGCGCCCGGATGGTCTGAAGTCCGAGCAGGTTCACCGCCTGAACCGGCCCGGAAATGTGGTGGCTGATCCCAAAGAACGCGGAGTTGACCAGCTGCAATATCTTGGCTGTCATGCCAACGTCGCTGGAGATTATCTGGCCGATCTTCTTGATCGAGGGAGATGGCGATCTGAGCTCCTGCATGAGGTTGGTATAGATTGAGGGTAAGCAGGGCAGCGATTCCATTTTCGCAACTAGTTTCTGAAGGGCATCGTTGGAAACGAGCGTCCTGAGCGCAAGCGTGCGCTCTATTGTGCTCTTGATGGTTGCCGCGTCACAAGGCTTTGAGAGATATTGGTGCGCTGGCTCGACCGAGCGAAGAATTATCTTGTCATCGGACTGCCCAGACAAGATGATGCGCGCGACCTGAGGATGCCTATCTCGAACTCTCTTCAGCAGCTCCGCACCGTCCATCCCTGGCATGCGCATGTCGCTGACGATAACATCGAACTCCTTCTGATCCAAGAGCTCCAACGCCTCTTGTCCGCTCTGGACGAACTCCATGTCCCACTCGTCACGCAGCTTGTGCAGCATTCGCCGAAGCCCTTGAAGTAACCTAGGCTCGTCATCTACAAACAGGATCCGTCGCATCACCTACTCCTCGCCATCAACCTTCTGTTTTGCTCTGATCGGCAGACGGATGACGAACGTAGTCCCCTGGCCCATCTCCGACTGCACGTCGATCGTCCCTCCGTGTTTATCTACCACTATAGAGCGGGCAATCGCCAAGCCCTGACCAGTCCCCTTGCCAACCTCCTTAGTTGTGAAGAACGGGTCAAATATCCTGGCTCTAATCTCCTCCGGGATACCCGAACCAGTATCGCTGATGCGCACCTCGGCCATACCACCCTCTTGTCGGGTCGAGATGGTGATCTTCCCCTTGCCGTTCGACCCATCACCAACAACATCCCCGATCGCGTGAGCCGCATTGACTATGATGTTTAGCAGAACTTGATTAATCTCCCCAGGCAAGCACTCAACAAGCGGCAGATCCGGATCGAGCTCCGTTGTCATCTCCGCAACGTACTTCCACTCGTTGCGCGAGACCGTAACAGTGTTCTTGACTGCCTTATTGATGTCCGTTGCGACCTTCTCCTTGGAAGCAGGATGCGCAAACTGCTTCATCGCCCGCACGATGCTGGATATCCGCTCGATCCCCTCCATCGCCTGCACTATAGCCTGGGGTATCTCCTGCCTCAGATACTCCACATCAACCTCCTGAGCGACAGAGCGAATCTTCGCAATGAGCTCCGGCGATATAGCACCATTCTGGTGCTCAGCCAACACATTGTCGTATTCGCTCATCAACTTGTTAAGGTCCGTGAACCCATCCTGGAGAAACGACACGTTGTCGCCAACGTACTGTGTCGGTGTATTGATCTCGTGCGCAATCCCCGCTGCCAACTGACCGATCGACTCGAGCTTCTGCGCCTGCATAAGCTGTGCTCTGAGATACCTCTCTTCCGTGGTGTTCCTGCAGAAGACCACGATGCGCTTCTTCTGCTCTATCTCCGCAACGACCAGGTTCACGTCTGCGTAGATTACGGTGCCGTCCATTCGTCGAAGCGGAATGTCCTTCCCATGCGCCTTCTGGCCAATGACCTCGCCCTGAAACTCGCAGAGCAAACGCCTCGAGGCCTCTGTGGGACAGACCTCGCTGATCTTAATGCCTTCCAGCTCCTCCTGCTCATATCCAAGGGTCGCGCAGAAGGCGGGGTTGGCGCGAATGACCTCTCCCGTCGGCCAATCAATTATGAGCATGCCGTCGGGGTTACTCTCAAAAAAGGTCTGGTAGGTCGCATTCAACTCCCTCAGGCCTGCTTCCGCCTTTTTGCGCTCGGTAATATCTCTAATGATGCCCACCGCACACCATTTGCCCTGCAGCCGGACCGAAGACATCGAGAGCTCTACCGGGAACTTGGTTCCGTCCTTGCGCAGGCCATAAAGCTCCAGCGTCTTTCCGACTGCCGCACCCTGCCCAGTGAGCCGGAACCTGGCAAATGCCTTCCTCTGCACATCATGATACTCCGCCGGCGTAACGGCGTTGTGCAGATTCTTGCCAACTATCTCAGAAGCCTTGTAGCCAAACATGGCCTCCGCCGCCGCATTCCAATAGCTGACATTCCCGTCGTTATCCATCATGATAATCGCATCTTGAGCCGCCATAGCGATCGCGCGGAACTTAGCCTCGCTCTCCCGTAACGCTTGCTCCGCCCGCCTCTGCTGCACGATCTTCTCTTTCCAACGCTCGACCGCCGCATGAAGCTTTCGGTTAAGTCGAAGGACAAAAATCGCTATCGCAACCAAGAACAGCCCAGCCACTATCAAGAACTGCCAGTGTTCCTTGATGCCTCATAGATTGAACCGGCGACCCCGCCCTCACCTGACACCATCGATTCCGATTCGAGGTCCCCACTCTCCAGCTGATTATCACTTAAATCTGGCCATCCGGCGGACACCATGTCCATGAGGGCGAGCCTCATCTCCCCATGCCTCACCTGCACTCCACCCAGCAGAGTCGCCGGCTGCAACATTATTACGAGGCACAACAACGTCAGAACAATAACACCCACCCCGGCCCTTGCCCGGCCTTTCGGCCGGCGACCCCCTCCACTCAACTGCTCCAACAGACCAACATTTAAGGCCATAATGCTTGTTCTTGGATACATATTCGATGTCCTCCTTGTGCAGCTTAAACGCTCGACCAACGTTAAACCACTTCCGTTCACCAATTGTGAGGCCATGGTACTCCTCTCAACGCATATTCCCCATAACACAGCTCTTTTTATCGATCTTCACCGGCGGATTCTTAAGCCCACTTTTCGCCGTACGCTGTGTATCGCCATCACGTACTGCAGCCTGTCCAAGTAACGCACGATCACCCCCCGCATCTGATCTGCCCGGGCCAAAGCTGTGATCCCAGGTCAAGAAGGCAATTGCCGCCAGAACAAGCCGAATCTCCCCCCAGGTGGCCAGGACAGCACAGTACTACAAACAAGCCATGGGGCCAATAACGTTGAGAACCTCCGATCCAGCATCTTTGGAAGGACGAGATGATGCTTTACAAT
>QMNL01000177.1 GCA_003647755.1 Candidatus Coatesiibacteriota bacterium | reverse complement strand
TGAACCAGAAAGAGTTTCTGAAACAAATGTTCAAGTAGCAGGAATTGATGAACCAGATATTGTTAAGACAGATGGTAAAGAAATTTATTTTTCTTCTACCAGAGGCCATTATTGGAGATGGGGATGGGGAGAAGAAATGATAATCCCAAGATGGATTGAAGGAAAAACAAAAGCAATAAAAGCCTTTCCTCCCGCTGACTTAGATGTTGAGGGAGAAATTGACAAAATAGGGAATTTGCTTTTGTCAGACAATATATTAATGGTTTTTTCGGGAGGCAAGATTTATGGATATGATGTGTCGAATCCCAAATCTCCCAAGAAAAAATGGACGCTTGCCCTTGAAGGAAAAAACGTTATCACTGGAGCCCGTCTATATAATGGAAAGCTTTATTTAATCAATAAAACAAGGATTAACACTATTCATCCTTGTCCAATTAGACCGCTGTCTGCGGGTTCTTCTTTGGAAATAAAATGTACTGATATTTATCATCCGCCAGTTCCTGTTCCTGTAGACGTTACCTATACTGCTATGATTGTCAATCCGCAAACCGGGAAAGTTGAAAAAACTACTTCTTTTGTAGGATCTTCTGATTCCTCTGTTGTTTATATGTCAACCAATGGTATTTATATTACTTACTCTTACTGGGGCGATTTTATTGAGTTTTTTGCTAATTTCTTTGATCAGGAGTGTCAAGATATAATTCCTGATTGGCTTACTTCAAAACTTAGCAAACTTTCCGAATATGACATAAGTAAGGCAGCAAAGATGACGGAATTTCGAGTTCTTATTGAAAATTACTTTAACTCCTTGAATAGCGACGATAAATTGAAAATAGAGAACGAACTTACTAATCGCCTTTCTGATTATTACAAGGAACATAAAAGAGATTTAGAGAGAACAGGAATAGTGAAGATAGGATTGAATGATTTTGGAATTATTGATTCCGGAGATGTGCCAGGAAGGCCGCTTAATCAATTTTCCCTTGACGAATATCAGAACTATCTAAGAGTAGCAATTACTGTAGGGGAGAGATTCTTTGGTATGGGATCAATTGGTGTGGGCAACAGAGAATCAGCAAACGACGTATATGTGCTGGATAAAAACTTAAAAATTGTTGGCTCGGTTAAAGATCTTGGTCAGGAAGAAAGAATTTATTCAGTAAGATTTGTTGGGGATAAAGGATATGTAGTAACCTTTAGGCAAACCGACCCTTTTTATGTGCTTGATTTGTCTAATCCTCAAAAGCCCGAACTGAAAGGCCAGTTGAAAATTCCAGGATACTCTTCTTATTTGCATCCAATTACAAAAGATAGAGTTCTTGGTATAGGAAAAGAAGGCTCGAAAGTAAAAATATCTTTGTTTGATGTGAGTTCTCCTGACAATCCTTCTGAGGCAGATAAATACATCTTAGATGAATATTGGTCGGATATCTTAAATACCCATCATGCCTTTCTTTTAGACAAAAAACACAAGATATTCTTTATGCCGGGATCTAAGGGAGGATATGTGTTTTCTTATAATAACGATGAGTTGAAACTACAAAAAGCAGTGAGCGGAATCAGAGCAAGAAGAGCAATTTATATCAACGATTATCTTTATATAATCGGCGACAACAAGATAACCGTCCTCAACGAAATAGGCTGGGAAAAAGTAAATGAGCTTGAATTCTAATGTATATGATAATTAAAGACAAACCCTATGCTCCAATACCTCAACAAAGGAATATCTACACCTTATATATTTTAAAGCAAGAATGTAAGTGATATAATATTATAATGATTTACTTGGTAGCATTACTTCTTATAGGATTCATTTTAGCCTTTAGTGGGAAGATTTTAGTTACTTCTCTTCTTGTACAACTCTTTAATCGCACGAAAAAAATCAGAGAAATACTAAGGCCTGTTCTGCTGTATGAATTCGGAGCTTTTTGTTTCTTCGAATTTATTAGAAAGGGAGTTTTTTTCACTCTTAATCATTGGTTCCAACTAGCATTTGGTTTCATATTTTCTTTTTTTCTATCTTTATTGGTCTTAATCAGTACTCTTTTCTTTATTTTCGCATTCGTAATGAAAGAGTACTCTCTGCTTAACCCTAGGCAATCTTTAGCAGTTTTTCTTATAATATTTTTTATAGTTACGCCCATCATCTTTCTTTCTAAAGTTATTATTGAAGGCAAAATACTGAGATCTTCTAATGTATTCGGAGTCTATACTTCTTTCTTAGAAGAGAAAAATCGTTTTCCAGGATTAATACCAACGTTGCCTTCGATAGCTGTATCTATAGAGATAGATAAATTAAATGATATCTTTCTAGAAAAAGAGTTTCTTATAGAATTAAGGAAATTTATAATGACGGTAATCTATTACTATGACGAAAGATAATTTTTCTAAAGAAATAAGAACCGCGACAGGATTAATGGTTGTGACTGGAATCTATTTGTTAAGTTTGTTTTTTTATACATCTTGGAAACTACTTCAATATGCTACATTTGATAAAGTTGGTTGGCAAAATTTCTCTGTGTTTCTGATCTTAAATAACAGAGCATTAGTAATTCCTGTATTATTTATTTTGTTTGCTTATTTCATTAGAAAAAGAAAAAAATGGGCCTGGATTGCCTCAGTGATTTTATTATTGAGTAATATTATCTTTGATGTCTCCCTTTTACTTTATTCTTTCTCTGAAATTTTGCATTCTACTGTCTATAATATAAACACTGTTTCTGAATTTGGGTTTGTTGGTATTTTATCTTCTATTTCTGTTTTAGTTTCTATGTTGTTGTCATTAATCATTCTTAGATATTTGGATTTTAAACTATTCTTATCTACAACAATATTAGTTGTTATTATTTCAGTTAGCGTGATTAGTATCGGGATTTTAGTCTCTCATTATCACTGCATTCCTAAACAAGAAGATAAATCTCAAGCTGAGGAGTTTCCTAAAATAGAAAAATCAGAAGATGTGGTCAGAATCTCGTCGGTCGAAGAATCAGACATAGATTATCTCATTATCCCTCCAGCCGGTGAAAAAATTGTGACTTATGAAAATAGAGGAGTTGTTTTCTATAAAAAAGGTACAAAATTAGCGATAAAAGGGAATAATTTAGGTAAAGTTGAATTTTGGGCTGTTCCTATTGGTACAGGGGTAAATAGCTATTTACTAGGAGAAGGTATTAGGATAACAGATGAATTTGGAACTAGATGGGAGTCGCCCGAGATAGATGGTGAGTTCAGTTTTGTGTATGCAAAAAAATTTGATGTTACAGGAAGGCAAGTTGGAATTACCGAATTTCCTTCTTTTGAATACTTCCCGCAAGAAAAATTTGATTATTATTCTCCTCTACTAAAAGAAATATTTCCAGGATTTTTTCAATTTAAGTCTAATTTACTTAGCCAAATAATTAACAAAGCTCTACCAGCAGATTATAGCAGAACAGAAAGTGCATATTATATAGATGATTTGGACAACGATAAGAAACCAGAAGTTATAATCACAGCTTTACCAGAACAAAAAGATAATAGAAAAACAGCTTATCTTAATGTGATTACTATTGTGAATAATAACGGGGATTTTCGAAGATTAGGAAGTTTAGAGTTCAATTATAAAGATAAAAAATATAGAGATGTTCCTGTAATTCCTTATCGTCTCTTACCTAGTGATATTGACAGCGATGGATTAAAAGAAATATCTTTAAGATATCAAGCGGGTAATTATTCTGTAATTGCCCTTTTCGATTTAGATCTTTCAGAACATAGAATTAATTTGATGAAAATCCGCGATGAAAAAGGAATAATAAAACCAGCAATTATAGAAAAAACCCTTGACAGAAAATGCTATATTATTGATATTGATAAAGACGGTGAAGGTGAATTTGTCGAAATACACGAGAAGAGTTTGGAGAATAACAAAATTGAACAATGCAAGATAATGGTTTATAAGTGGGATGGTCAATTACTATCTTTTAATAAACATCTTTCTAGAGAAACAACTAAAGAGAAAGGTTACACTTGCTTTCATTCAATAAAAGTAAATTATGGAATAGAAGTACAATATTAGAGTCTTTAAAGAAGAAAAATATTTCTTGTAAGAAATAAGATTCCAAGATTTCCTCTGCTATGACGGAATAAACTTCTTGAACTCTCTACTTACTCAGCAGGAGATATTTTATCTTCAACAAACTATGCTTCAATACCTCAACAAAGGAATATCTACACCCCCGAGCTTTATTTGTGATCTTAGTTCTTGCTATTGCTGTAGGTATCTTTACCTTCTGGCAATATTCAGAGATACAGAAAGAGAAAATAGAAGCTCCAGGAGTTATTTCCAAACTTCTAAATCTAGAGGGAGAGATAATGAAGGAAGATTATGTGTCGGCTGTAGTTTGGGCAATAGAGACAAAAGATAAAGAGAGTTATATTTTACTTGGTGAAAAAGCTGATGAGTTAGTAGCTATAGGAGAAGGAACACGAGTGAGATTAAAAGGATATGCGACGACTACCGTAGTTACTATTCCTGGAAGAGGAGAATTTCACCATTTTCAGAGAAAAGCAATAGATGTGATTGAATATGAAGTAATATCTCAAGACGAGACCGTAAACTGGAAAACCTATAGAAATGAAGAATATGGGTTTGAGATGAAGTATCCAGGAGATTGGGAGGTGAAAGTAGGTTCGGAAGGCCAAGGAATAGGGAAGGGATCAGTATCCTTTGCGACTTCTATAGCTTCATTAATCATTTGGAAAAAAGAAAATTATTCTAGCTTTAAAGAAGAAATGAATAGAAAAAAACAATTCATTAAAGATTCTAAATATGTAAAGAATATAAAGGAAGAACAGATAATAATAGATAATATACCTGCCACTAAAATTTCTTACACGATTACTCAGCGTATACCTTTACAGAGTGGGGCTGCGAAGAGAATCCTCATATTTATCAATGAAGATAAAAGACTTATCATGGATTATACAATCAACCTTTGTCCGCTCTTAGAAGGTTGTCTAGATATAATTACTGAGAAAAGATA
>QMNL01000176.1 GCA_003647755.1 Candidatus Coatesiibacteriota bacterium | reverse complement strand
CAGGCCCCCGAATGAATTCGGGGGTTAAGACAATAGTAGACGTCTGCATCGCCAGCTTGCGACGAGCGGCTCGTCAGCTCGTTGCACGTCGGACATCGCGGCGTGCGGCGCATCTTTCGCCCACCACTTGGCATGAACCCAACATTACCTACAATCTGAGGTCAAACCCGGGGTCCAGTAAAGATTTGACATTTCGCACATTTATCTTAAGAATTGTGGTTGGTTGACATAGGCTATGATCTGTTGTTAGGTTTAACAGTTGACCATTGTGTTTTTGTGTTTTTCGACAAGGCGAGGATTGCGGTTGAGCAGAGGCAGGCACTACTCGAGCAAAAACTCACTTAAGATGTGCCTCTGCTGCACTTTATTTGTATGTTTTGCAGCGGTATGGATGCTTGTAGGCTGCAGCTACGAGCCGCGGTTCGACACACCGGAGGGAACGGTCCGGGCCTATATCTGGGGCTACAACCATAATGACAAAGCATTGATGGGCAAGTGTGGCTTCAATGCCGATCTTGACAAGCTCTTCAGGATCAAGATAGACGTGGGTATCGGCGAGCCTCGATACGAGATTGTCCACGACATCCGGGCAAAACTCATAAAAAAGGAGTGGGCAAGACCCACAAAAACAGCAAATTACACCAGCGACAGGCTGTTCTTAACCTATCGCTTCACCTCGGAGTCGGACCCAACCTTCAAGGTCGAGCGTAAACTCCTACTGGTGAAGCGCAGGAACCTGTTCGCTGATTTTATGGCGCCGATACGATGGCAGCTCATGCCATTAGAAATGGCCAAGTGACGTGATGTTTAATCGAATCGGATTATAGAAAGGCTCACCAGCAGTCAAGAGAGAGCAAAACCAGCATATAAATCGCGGGAGAGAATAATGAAAAAAAACATTGCAGTCGTTACATGCTTGCTTGTGACATTGTGTCTCACAGTCTCAGTATCCTGGGCCAATTGGTTCGCTACCCAGCGGAACAATGAGGGGCTTCGGTTTCTCTCGCAAGGGGACTTCGACGGGGCTGTGAAGGCATTCAAAAGCGCTATTCTCTCTTACGAGAACTATAGCAAGGACAGGTTTAGCCTGAAGCGCGCGCCGCTCTACTACAATTTGGCGCAGGCCTATTGGCACAAAATGAGGACTTTCCCTCTTTTGTCAAGGGGCTACGAATACTATTGGCACATGGGTCTGATCACGGCAAAGAAGGCTGCGGACATTCAATATCAGCAGCCCCTCGTGAAACGTTATTTTGATGCCACGCTGTCAGACCTGTTTGACCTGAGCCTCCACAGCGGTTGCAAAGAGGTTCAAGAGTTTCTGCAAATGCGCAGCCTGGTCAGGAGTTTTGAGAACGCCAAACGTCTCGCCATGTTCAAAAAATGTGTCAACCGTGGGCCCTCGCCTGAAAGTAACATCTTGACGATCGGCCCGACTGAGTTCTCGCCCATTGGCGTCAAAGCCGGCAAGAAGAAACCTCCCGAGCCCCAGCCCGTTCTGGAAAAAGTAGGACCGGGGCCGCCCGCGCCTGGCCCGAAGAGAGACGCGGGCAATAAAGCAGCGGTGCAGCGCAGCACAGAGATCGGCGAGGGAACACTCAAGGTCAAGCATTGAAGGCCGCCCGTTGGTGGTGGCTTCCGTCTTTGCCGACGAGGGAGGCCCTCGCGCCGGGCACGCCCCTGTAGTAGATGTCTTAGATGAGCCCCCGTGATTTGGCACGCGAGACGCCGTTCGCGTCAGCACCGATCATCTCGAGAACACCTGTTCGGATCAGCTTTGGGGGCGGCGGAACCGACCTGGAGGCGTATTACGCCAGGTTCGGCGGGCTTGTGGTCTCCGCAACGATCGACAAGTTCTTCTGCTGTATGGTCTCGTCTCGCAAGGACCGCAAGCTGGTGATTAGCTCGGATGATTATGGCCTCACCGAGGAATGCAGCGACATCACCGATTTGGACACTGAGGGTGTCTTCGGCCTTATCAAGGCGGTTGTCCGGTCCTTCAAACTGCACGTTGGGGGCCACATCCACACCGCGTCCGACATCCCACCAGGCTCCGGGCTTGGCCTTTCCGGGGCGGCGACGGTGGGAACGATCAAGGCTATTTCATCTATGCTTGGCAGGAGGCTTTCGGCAGGCGTGATAGCAGAGCTTGCCTCGGCGATAGAGATCGATGAGATGGGCCGGCCGATCGGCAGGCAGGATCAGTTTGCCTGCGCGTTTGGAGGCCTCAATGAGATCCGTTTTGAGCCTGGGGAGACCGTAGTTAAGCGGCTTGCGATCGACACCAAAGGGCTTCGTGAACTGGCAAGGTGGACGATGCTCTTCTTCACGGGCAAGAGCAGAGATTCTGCGTCGATACTACGGGAGCAGAGGAGCAAAACTGAGGCGCGCCACCAGGCCACTGTTGCCTACTTGCACGAGATCAAGGAGTACGCCGAGAGGATGATACCCGCTCTGATTTCCCGGGATTTCATGAGGCTTGGCGAGCTCGTTGACCTTTCCTGGCGGGCAAAGCGGCAGATAGTATCTTCAATCAGCTCGCCTCGTATCGAGTCGCTCTATCGCGCTGCCAGGCAGAACGGGGCGGTGGGCGGCAAGATCACCGGCGCGGGTGGGGGCGGTTTCCTTATGCTGATCTGCCCTCCCGACAGAACGGCGGTGGTTCAGGCCGCGCTTGAAGAACTTGGCGGACGCCGTCTGAGGTTCAGATTCGTTTCAAGGGGCACGCACCTGGCTAGTTAGAACCCAGTCGGACGAGTTCGATTGAAAGATCGTCAATGCCCAGGAACATTCTGCCGATGCGTTTGACCTTGGCAGGCAGGTCAGTTACGTAGAACCTGTGTGTGCCGGGCGAATTGGTGTCGTTGGCGAGGCTCATTCTGAGGAGCAGCCCTTCGACGGCCGCGGCCACTGTCGAGGCGGAATCGACGATCGCCGTCTGCGGCCCGACAACATCGGCGATAACGCCTGCAAGCAGCGGATAGTGTGTGCACCCGAGGATTAAGACATCCACGCGAGGCGCGCGAAAAGCGCTAAGATACCGTTCGGCGACTTGACGTGTTATGGGATCATCCAGCCAGCCCTCCTCCACAAGCGGCACGAAGAGCGGACAGGGCTTCCCGAGCACATGTGCGCCCGGACGCAGCCTGAGTATCTCCTGCTCGTAACATCCGCTGTTGATCGTCGCCTCGGTTCCAATGACGCCGATAGAGCCGGATGTCGTGGCCTGCACAGCCGCCTCGGCCCCTGGCCTGATGACACCAACTATGGGGACATCGAACCTCGCCCGCAGGGCATCGAGCGCTGT
Source organism: Candidatus Coatesiibacteriota bacterium (assembly GCA_003647755.1). Lineage (GTDB taxonomy): Bacteria > B130-G9 > B130-G9 > B130-G9 > B130-G9 > B130-G9. The sequence continues at coordinate 1,721 of QMNL01000176.1, read as the reverse complement.
CGCAGATGCGGAGTTGCACGCCACAACGATCAGCTTGACACCCTTGCTGAGCAGAAACTCTGCGTTTTCAATGGAAAAGCGCACGATCGTGCTCTTGGCCTTGGTCCCATAGGGCAAGCGGGCCGTGTCGCCGAGATAAATGTAGTCTTCGTGTGGCAAGCGCTCCACCAGCGCCTTGATGACCGATAGGCCACCAACACCGGAATCAAACACGCCAACCGGAGCTGAGCGCTCAGGCAAATCAGCGCTTCTCCCGGCTCTTCGCCGCGACCTGATCCTTGACCTGGGCAATGCCCCTGCAGACCGCGCGGGCCAGCTTGTCCAAGTAGGCATCCTGCTTGAGAAGCTGTTCATCCGTCGGATTGCTTGGATAGCCAACCTCAAGCAAAACAGCCGGCATCGAGGCGCCGATCAGGACGATAAATGAGCCCTGGCCCGGCTCTACTGATGCCACATCAATCCCCGCTTTTGAACACGCGGCGAGTAACTCTTTGGCGACCGCGAGGCTCTCGCGAAAGTAGTCGTTGTCGGATAGGTCCCACAGCATCGTCGCGTATTCCTCGGGCTTCTGGGTCTCATTGCCCGGCTCGGTAGATATGACCTTATTCTCCTCGGTTACCACTTTGGCAGTTCTCTCATCCGAGGCCTCAACGTTGGCTACGAACGCCCTGAATCCCCTCAAATCCCTATTGAGCGAGCCGCTGGCGTGAAGGCTGATGAAAAGGTCGGCCTTCTCATTGTTGGCAAGCGCCGTCCTACGCTCAAGCGACAAGTCAGTATCAGCATCCCGCGTCAGCACGACCCGAATGCCCATCTGTCTCTCGAGCAACTTCTTCATCCGCATCGCAAGCTTAAGCGTAACCTCCTTCTCCAACAGTCCCGTCGGGCCCGAATCACCAGCGTCCCGCCCCCCATGACCGGGGTCGATGACAACCACGTCCAAGGCCGAATCCCTGAAATGAAGTGGCGAGCCATTCGTTACCGCCGCCTCGGTCGCGCCAGTGGCAAGCCTCTCCTGGATGAGGTCCTCCTGAAGCTGACCGTTCTCGCGATACGTCGGCGGGCCCGGTGCGATCGGCAGCGTCATCCCTATGCGTTTGTCGAATATGACTACCTTGTCCCCAACGACCTCGTAGGACACCTTCTTGTCCATTATGCTGTTCAGCGCCTTGGTGATGAAATCGACCGGAACAAGCATCGCTCCGTTCACTATTGACGGCGAGGTGGAAAGCCTCACGACCTTACCCTTGAGAGCGACGCGGTTGCTGCCAACGAACAGAATCAGGAACCTGTTCTTGCTGGAGACAATGACTTTCCTGCCAAGAGCGTTCCATATCCCGTCCACCCCAACCGACCTCGTCAGGACGCTGAGGTCAACCATTTGATAACCGTTGGCATGCACAAGTTCGACTTCGGCTTGCCGGAACTGACCCGCCACGACCGCAAGCACAAGTAGCAGCGAGAGAAAAATAGCAACTGTAAGTCCATTCACTAACCTGGCCACACCAAAATCCCCTGCCGATTTCATCAAGTTACATCCCACCTAGACCTCTAGACAAAGCCAGCCCCAAAAATCAACCAAGCAGCATCCTACTCTTGCGCATCATGCTTATCAATGACTGTCCGAGCCCCGATATCAGATTGACGCAGCTGGTTGTAACCCTTTGGAGTGCGGCCGCTTGACGCCGCTTTTTCTCGTCGCGGCTTGACGCGACATCGGT
>QMNL01000175.1 GCA_003647755.1 Candidatus Coatesiibacteriota bacterium | reverse complement strand
TGAAAGGGCTGAACATAGCCCTATGGAGGGGGTGTTCGACCCCCTCAGGGTCGCGAAGAATACCAATGTGAACGAATTCCGTAAGTTGCACCTACGGCTACTATTGTAGTCCCCCTTCGGGGAACTGAAACCCAGCATCACCTCAATCCCAATTCCACTCTTGTTTCACCCAGAACACCGCCCCGGAACCAACAACCCAACGAATCCGCAGCCCGTTTTGGGGAAACTCCTGCTTTTTTCTCAGGGAAGCAAGGTGCGAGCAAAAGACCAGGGCGGCCCCAGAGACACAGGGAAGCAGCGCCGGCGAACGTGCGACTCTGCGTTCTGGTGAGAGGCGGTCCGGAGATGATCGAAATCGTCCCTACCCGCTCTTTGCAGCGCCAGCCGAGATCATCGCCTTTCATCCCAATTCATGAAGACCTGCCGAAGCCGGTGCCCAACGACTCTGGGATAAACCCGGGGGCAGTAGAGCGTAGATAGCGCAATCAGTATCTCCCACGTGCAGTAGCACTCTTTGTTCACAATTCCACGGCGTATTGCACGCCCCTTCTCGGAATTGACAAGAGCCATTGGGTCATAGCCGCAATCCCGCACGTTGCCGTATCGCTTCTGCAATAGCTCGCACGGATATAGCGTCCCGTCCTCACCAAGCACGATCGATCTTAGGCCAGCAACGCACGGCACCAGCTGTCGCCTCCGGCTCGCCGTCTCGGCTATCAATTGTCCCTTGAACGATTCAATCGCATCTCTGAACGAAAAGAGTGGGTAGTCCGCCGCGTTATCCCCTTTCGGCCTGATACGCTCCAACTCCTCGAATAGTCTCAAGTACTCGTTCATGTCTACATCGAACTCGCCCTCCTCTTTCGAGGCGTTCCGGATGAGCGAGATACCGTTGCGAACGCCCATGTCCGCTAAATAGCGATGAGCCTCCAGAATGTCATCGCTTCTGTTCGAGGCGCAGAAGACTGAGACCGTGAATATCCCAAGCCGGCCATTGCGAGCGTGCAGCCTCTTGAGCGATTCGATCGTTGAGATAGCCTTATCAAATGCTCCGGGCACGCCCTTGAGCCGGTCGTGCTTTTCACCAACGGCGTCAACCGAGACGCACACGTCAACCGCGAGTTCGGGGCATCGGTCCAAAATTGCGGAGACGTCAGCGATAATCTTATCCTTCAGAAACCCATTGGTGTGATACGAGGCGATTCGTATTCCACTCTTCTTGTAGAACGCCTCAGCTACCTCGACCACATCTTGCCTCATGGATGTCTCACCGCCAGTGAGCGTCAGGTAGCCGAGATTCGGCAGATTCGCCGCGACCCTCTCAACCTCCTGAAGGCTTAGCTCCTCAGGTTTGTCCTTTGCGGCGATCTGATTCCAATAAAAGCAGTATTTGCACCTCGCATTGCATCTTGATGTTACGAAGAAGACGAGATGGAAGGGAGTCCTGCCAAAGGCCGCTCGAGCCAACTTAAGAAAATTACCCACTAGCGCCGGTCTCCCCGATTGAGGATCCTGTCGGCCACGAATCCAGCAAGGCCAAGTGCGATGCCTGCGCCGGTAACGACATAAAGCACAAAATCATAGAGCACCCCGGCGAGGGCGAAACCAGCATTCTTCTCCTTGAAAAGAAAGACGTAGAAACCGGCTCCACTGAGCACGAACAGACCGAAAAGCCCAAGTGCAACCCACAGGGCCTGGTGGAATGCAATTCCCAGGACAGCAAAGAGAACGACATTAGCTGCGATGGCACATCTAGATGCCTCGTCCTTTGTCGTAGAGCCGACCGACCCAAACGTTCGCTGTTGGCCGAATATGCCCCCCAATCTCCTCGCCCTTTTGAGCTGTATTTTCACTTTCGGCCAAGCCCTGGCAAAATGATGGAAGACCTCGATGTCCTTATATTGATACAGAGGATAACTGTAGGCCATTTGAAACGCCAACAGGTGCTCCTCACCTCCGGGCTTGGTGTACTTTTCGTCAAAGCCGCCGAACTTCCAAAACATATCTTTCTTGACACATAGGCACCCCGAGTTGAACGACCTGGCGTCCCGGCGCACCTCCACGCGTCCCAGCTGCCGAATCTTAACTAAATGGTATGTCTTCAGTGCCCAAAAATCGCCGCCGAACGAGGGGTTGAGCGATTCCTTTGCCCAGACGGCCTGGGCCACGACAAGCCCCGGATCCTCATCAAACGCTCGGAGGAATTTTCCTATCGTGTCTGGTTTTTGGACGATATCCGCATCGACGAAGTAGATTACATCGAACTTCGCCGCCCGTGCACCTGCGTTCCGCGCAGCGCTAATGCCCCTGTTCTCGCCAAAACTCACTATCCTGCAGGGGAAGCGCTGGGCAATCTCTACGCTTCTGTCCGTGGAGCCGTCATCAACCACGATGACCTCGAATCTGCCCTCGGCGCCCTCGGACGCATAAATGGAGGCGAGGCACTTCTCAAGCGTGGCCTCGGCGTTAAGGACAGGAACCACGATTGAGAGACGGGTGGTCAAGGTCAGGGTCTCGAAGTGTGAGCTCGCAGGGCGGGGCCGACGGCTTCGCTCTTTGTGTAGAACCGCATAGCCTCGAGCTTGCCGCCATAGTAGAGAGTGTTCTTACCGGCCATGACACGCTCCCAACGTCAGCCTCAGAAAGCTACATCTTCTTGAATGCTACAAGAATGCTGCGGAATATCTCCTCGATTGTCCCGTCGTGTGCGGGGCCAGAGTTGTGGCCGAGCACATTCCGCAGCACTTCCTCCTCCCTCAGTGGGGAGAACGTTCTTTCGCCCCTTGCCTCGACCTGTTCACGAATCCTTAAAATAGACCTGGCCCGCTCGTTGAGCAGCTTCACAAGTTCAACATCTATACGGTCAATCTGAGCCCTCAAATCGGCGATGTCTGCCCGGATCGAGGCGGCCTTGTACATCTCAAGCACGGCGGAGCGAAGCAGCTTGCCCGAGGGCGAGCGTGGGATATCCTCTCTGAAGTCAAAGCTCTTGGGAACCTCATACGACGCAAGTCTCGACGCACAGAAGGCCTTGAGGTCGAGAGGGTCGACCGAAGTGCCGGGCTTTCTGACCACTATCGCTTTGGGGACTTGCCCCCGCTTCTTGTCCTCGACCGGTATGACGCAGACGTCGTCAACCTCCGGATGCTCCTTCAGCACGCGTTCTATCGTCGTCGGGAAGACCTTCATGCCCGCCACCTTCATCATCGCGTCCTTGCGATCGACGAAGTAGATGCACCCATTCTCATCGCGCTTGACAAGGTCGCCGGTTCTGAACCATCCCCCGGCGAGAGCACCAAACGACTCATCCGGAACCTGGCCCTTCGGCCTGTAATAACGAGACGCAACGCCATTGCCCGAGACGAGCATCTCGCCGAGCTCCATCTCGCCGGCCTCGGAGCCATCTTCGCGGGCAACTCTAATCGTGTAATGCAGCGCCGCCTTCCCAACAGACCCTCCCCGCCTGACCTCGCCCGCATGAGGCGCAACGGCAATGCCGGTTGTCTCGGTGCTGCCCCAGACCGGGGTGATTGGAATCCCGAACGCCGCCTCGAACTGCTTGTTAAGCGTTTCACGGGTCACCATCCCGCCGCTCTCCGCAATCCTGAGAGTCTTGTGGTCAAACTGGCTGTTGGACGCGAACGGCAACAGGCGCTCGTAGAGCGTAGCCGCCCCCATCATGCACGTAACCCCGTGCTTGCTTATCGCCCGCGCAACAGACTTGGGGAAGAGGCTGTTCTCAAGCACTGATGTCCCGCCAAGATACAGTCCCCGATAGAATATCTCGTGGGGGTGAAGGTAGGCGGGAAACATGCACAGATGCACGTCGTTGTGCCGAAGCCCGAACGTCTCCACCGAGGCCAGCGTGTTGAAGAAGAGGTTTGTGTGCGTTGTTACCGCAGCCTTCGGAATGCCGGTCGAGCCAGACGTGAAGTTGAGGTAGAATGGCTCGTCGTCGTCCACCTCCACCGCCGGCGCCTCATCAGGCGCCTCGTCCAGGAACTTGTCCCACCCCAGGGCGCCGGCCTCCTCCTGTTCACAGGGCTCGCAAACGACAAGCCTTGCAAAGGCGCCATGCTGCCGAGGCACTTCGGAAAGAAGGTCCAGGAACTTGCCCGCGACGACAAGCGCGTCGATCTCGTATTGCTCGATTATCCCGGCCAGCGCCGCCGGCCTCAGCCGGTAGTTCAATGGAACCACCATCAATCCCTGCCTTGCACAAGCAATAAACGAGACTACCAGCGGTGGGGTCTTCTCCAGGAGCAGTGCAACTTTCGCCCCACGCTCCAGGCCCAGTGCAGAAAAACCAGCCGCACATCTGTCAACCAGCTCGTGCAGCGACTCGAAATCGATAGAAACGTCCCTGTGCACGATCGCGCTCTTGTGCGGGAAAGACTCAGCCTGCGCCGCGCACATCTGGGCGATATTCACTTGCGAGGCTCCTCGTCTCCTTTCTGAGGCGACTTGGTTCCATTGATCGTGTCTATGTCCAGATTGCGGAGATATTTATAGAACTCGTCCCTGATCTCGCGATTTCTTAACCCGTATTCAACCGTAGCGATCAGGAAACCGAGCTTGTCGCCAGCGTCATACCGTCTCCCCTCGAACTCGTAACCATAGATCACCTGCCGCTGCAGAAGCTGCATCAGGCCGTCGGTCAGCTGAATCTCGTCTCCCTTGCCAGGCGGCAGGTTTTCTAGAATGTCGAATATCTCAGGCGTCAGGATGTATCTCCCGATGATGGCCAGGTCTGACGGGGCCTCGCCCGGTTTTGGTTTCTCCACCATCCCTGAGAGCTTGTAAAGCCTATCATCGACTAGCTGCCCTCGTATCACGCCAAAACGCCCGATCTGCTCATCAGGGATGCGCTCCAAGGCGATCATCGGACACTTGTAGCGGGAATAGGCGTTTATCATTTGCCTCAAACAGGGCGTTTTGCTATAGATCACGTCGTCACCCAGAAGAACCGCGAAAGGCTCATCTCCAATCAGCTCCCGCGCCGCCAAGATCGCATGCCCTAGCCCTTTCGCCTCCCT
>QMNL01000174.1 GCA_003647755.1 Candidatus Coatesiibacteriota bacterium | reverse complement strand
TCCATCGCCGCAACATAATTGGAGACCTCCTGGACATCGTCCAGCGGGACGCCAGGCGCCTCCTCACTCTCATAGAGCAAAAGGTCGGAGAAAGACGATTGCGTGCCCTCGATCTGCGAAGAAAGCACCGCCTCTTTCCTGATATACATGTAGAGAAACAGTGATGGATCAGGAAGCAACATGCCAATACTGTTCAGGTTGCCTAGCGCGAGCAGGGCGTGGTCAATAAGGTCCTGGAGATCATAGTCAATCTGAAGAGGCGGCTTCGGCGGCAGTGGGTAAGGCACGAAGGCACGGCACTCTTCACCCCCAACCCTCGAGATAGTTATGTATTCACCAGTCTTTCTTTTCATTTCTGCCGCTTTCGCTTATTAGAATTTTCATAACTGGACTGATCGTTATTATAATTTCACCGCCAAATTATAATAAGACGACTAACTTTGCTTATTAAAAGTTCTTTAATTGAGATGACCGTTAATAAAAGTTAGCCGCTAACTTTTAACAAGGTCTCCCCAGTAAGTCAATCACGCAAGAGGGGCGCCTCGACGGGGCTGGTGCATAGCATACTCCTCCGGCGAGAGCCATCAGCCGCCTCAAGAATCGCCGGGCGCTCGGGGCGCAGGCTCATTCTGAGCGAGCGAAGTAGCTTATCAGCTTCAGCAGAGCCTGGGCAGCATCGGCAACGTCATCGGTTGTCATCCCGGAGTAGAGTGGGAGAAAGATGAGCTGAGATAGCAACTCTGCTGCGACCGGTGAGATATTGGTTGGCCCCTTTCTGGCCTGGCCGCGCGACCTTGCGATCGCTATCTGGGCAGCACTGTCTTTTGGTAGGGCGATCTCGACCTTCTCCGCCGCCATCAGCTGCTCGAGCCGCCACGCATCAATGGTTAGCCTGTGGAAATCGACGAACACAGGATAGCAGCTGCCAGACCGCTGTGTTCCCTCAAGCGGATGAACAGTCCGGAGATAAGGGGACTCCGACAGCAGCTCGTCATACACGGCCTGCAAGTTGCGGCAAGTTGCGGCTGTGTCGTAAAGCCGTTCGAGGTTCGACGCTCCGAGCATTGCGGAGACCGCGGCCAGCCCCAACTGTCGCTGCACAAACGGTTGAGGACCCTCAGCTAGCCGACAAGCGAGAAAATCCCAAACCTGCTCTTTCAGCGAGGAATCGTCCAGCAACATCGCGCCGCCGCCGAGCGTGGTAACGGTCTGATCGACGCCAAAGTCAAGCACGGCAACCGACCCGTAGGACGCGATGTCCCTGTCATGAACGGTGGCGCTCAGGAGATTGTGCGCGTCAACAATCAGCGCGCACCGCGACTCGTCCGCGATGGACTGGAGCGTCTCCAGCGGTTCAGGGACGTCGAGTATGGAGCCGGCCACAATGGCCGAAACACCCTTCTCAACGTGTTGTTCAAGCTTGGTCAGGTCAAAGCACAGCGTCCGCTCATCGACCTCGCAGATTATTGGGCTCAGCCCCAGCTGAGAGGCGGCGGCATAGACCCTGGCGTCCGCAAAGGGATGGATGACAATGCGCTTGGAAGAGTCGCGGTCTAAGAGCGAGAAAGCCCCCAAAAGGGCGAGGTAGTGCGAATGCAGCAATAGCGCGGCCGGGACCTCGAACGTCTCGCGAAGGGAGCTCTCGAAACTACCGATTGGGTCGCCCAGTTGGCCGTCGGCAACGCTCTTCAGCCGGTCGGAAAGCCTCTCCCTGTCCCTGCTGCTGATTGCTGGCAGCCGGTTCTTGAGCATGGCGGTTCTGGAGCTCTCGCCGCCCTCAGCCACGGGGATGTTCATCAAGTGCTTCAAGTGTATCACGTTGAAGTACTTGCTGCTGTAAGGCTCAGACAATCGGCCTTCCCGCAGCGCCGCCGCGATCTCTCGCACGCCCTCCGCGGGAGATAAGCTTGGCCTGTAATCGAGTCTTTCTTTGATCTTGTCAAACCTAACTCGATACGACCTCCTATCGGCGTCGTCGGGGGCAACTTTGATCCTCGTCTCACTGACCTCACCGGCCACTATCTCCGCCAGGTCACGGATCATTAAGTTATGCTCGTTTGAGCCAACATTGAAGACCTCCGAATCCACCAAATTACGCTCGGAGGACAGAACAGTCATGATTGCCATCGCGGCATCCTTGACGTGCAGAAATGGCCGCCACTGCGCTCCACCGCCCATCACGATTATCTCGTGCTTCTCAACCGCGCTCATCGTCATCAAGTTGATAGCCAGGTCGAAACGCATCCTCGGTGAGTAACCATAAAGCGTCGCCTGCCGAAGCACGGTAACGGCAAAGTTCTCGTCCGACATCCCGAGCAGCGCCCGCTCCGACTTGATCTTGAGCCTCGCGTAAAGCGAGACCGGCGAAAGCGGCGACAACTCGCTCACTAACTTGTCCCCGCACGCCCCGTAAACGCTCGCAGAAGACGCAAAAACGAACCGCTCAACGCCCCGGGACCGTGCTATCTGGGCGAGCTTAATCGTGCCCACATGATTGATCTGCTCGGCCATCGTTGGCGAGAGGTCGCAAGAGGGATCGTTCGCTAAACTCGCCAGGTGCACTACCGCCCAAACGTCGTCCAGAAGCCAGGGGAACTTCTCCACCGAGCGAACATCCCCCTTCACCAACTCGAAACAGTCTCGTGGCAAAACGCTCAGCAGGCCGCTCTCGCCAAAATAGAGCCGGTCAAAGACGCGGAGCTCGGCGCCTCGTTCAATCAACAGCGGACAGAGCACGCAGCCGAGGTAGCCCGCACCGCCCGTAACGAGTATTTTCTTGCCCTGCAATTTCGCATCTCCCGATCAACCAAAGATCAGCTTCCCAACAGACCGTCCCAGAGAATACCAGTATCTCGCGGTTACTCAAAGGTTTCACGACACGCAATAAAAGCTTGCCCACCCTGCGTGATGGACGGCTTCTCGACAGCGGGTGTGGGATGGCCTTTCAGGGTAGGCGGTGCGAATTGACGATCGAGGATTGCGGATTGAGCTCACCCATCTGAAGATGGGTGCTAATATAATGAGAGCCGCCCATATCACCGCATTAAAATACGGTGATTCGCAGATGTAGGACTGGCTTGCCAGCCTCTCCACCGCACCTCGCGCAGCCCGTGCCGAGGCCTCATCGCCCAGGCGCACGCCACGCCAGCCAGGTCACTTTGCAGCTCACGGAGCCTATGCGAGACACCTCATCGCCCGACTTCAGCCGAGGCCATGCAGACGGCTACTATGATCCTAGCCCCCGAATTCATTCGGGAGATACGGCCAGCCCGGCACCCTCCTTCTCAGGTGTAGGTTATCGTTACCATTAATGAGCCCAGGTTTGGCGCGTTGGGCTTGAAAAACGAGCGTGATTGACGTGTAATCGAAATGTGTTTTCATACCATCTCGAAATCGACACACATAGTCCGCCAGTTGCATATACCGGCCTGCTCCTAGCAAGCGCGGTTTGCCTCGGCGGCGCCGACCGTTTCTGGCAAATGGGGCACACGGGAGGGCTGAGCATTTGGCTTCATCGGACATCGACAACAGCCGGGGGGATTGACGATTGAGCAACGGATTGACATTGGGAGCTGCGAGTGATTGAGAAAAAAGTGGTGCTCTGGCTTTTCTTGGCGGCGCTGCTCGTGCGGCTTTTCCTCGTGTTCATTCACACCGATGTGAAGCTCGTCCACGAGATGAACGGCTACGACTATGGAGCCCGGTCGATGCTCGCAGGCAAGGGATTTATCTGCGTTGAGCAGCGAGGCTACCGGGCTTTTCTGCCGCCGGGATACTCCTTCTTTCTTGCCGGCGTGTATTGGCTCTTCGGCCACAGCTTCCTCGCGGCGAGGTTGGTGCAGGCGTTGCTTGGCGCGCTCAGCGTCGTTTTCGCATACCTGCTGGGCCGGCACATTTTCGACGAACGCGTTGCCAAACTCGGGGCATGGATACTCGCCTTCTATCCCCAGTCCGTCCAGTTCGCCGACCTAATGCAGACCGAGACCGTCTTCCTGTTCCTCTTTCTGCTGGCGATGCTCTTCTTTGTCCGCGCGCTCAAGGGCGCCTCGTGGCCGAGCCTCGTCGCGGCTGGCTTACTCTTTGGCGTGGCTGCTCTCGTGCGAAGCATCCTTTTATTCTACCTGCCCTTGATTGTCGGCTTCTTTCTCGTCTTCAAGAGAGACAAGCAGATGATCAAGAAAAGCATCCTCGTAACGTTGCTGATGCTGGCCACGATCGCCCCGTGGACCATCCGCAACTATGTCGTTCTGGACGCCTTCGTCCCGATCAACACCAAGGTCGGCTGGGATTTCTTTCAGCACAACCACTCGGGCATTTACTACATCATGCGCAACCTGTCGGACGAGCCGGGCGAGGATGAGGCGGACAGGCTGGCAACGGACCGAAATGGCCACATCGACGAGCTCAAGCTGGGCAAGGTCTGCCAGAAGCTAGCGCTCAGGTGGATATTTCACAACCCGCATCTGTTCATCTTCAAGGGCATCAGGATGCAGTGGAACCTGTACTCGCTGGAGCGGACATTCTTCGTGAACCTCCGTCAGGGTTACTATGGCCATGTGCCCAAATGGCTGCTCTTCATCGCCGGGCCATACATGGGCGTGCCATTTCTATTCCTGCTGCCCCTCGCCGTGATTGGCTTCGTCTATATGAAGAAGGATAACCTTTATCTCAGGCTCATACTTGTCCTCTTCGGCTACTTCAGTGCCATTGCGTTCATGGCTTTTCTATTCTATCGCCAGCGCTATCCGCTTCTTCCGTTTCTGTGCTGTTTCGCGGCCTATGCAATCGTAAACCGAAAGGAGATACTCTCGGACATCAAGAGGGCGGGTTCAGACCGGCTGGCCAAGAGGCGGGCGATTGTCGCCGCATCGCTCATATCTTTCTTCGCGATCGGCTGGTTGATAGACATCGGGATGAGCGTAGCCACACTTAAGAACACTATCTGAGCTTAGGTCAGGCCAATAGTTCGAGAGATGACAGGACCAAGACACGCGTTTCAATCCCTGGCCTCATCTGCCTGCTCTGCGGACAACAATTGACG
>QMNL01000173.1 GCA_003647755.1 Candidatus Coatesiibacteriota bacterium | reverse complement strand
TGCAGCAGCGATGATTGACATAGGACCGATGTCGCGTCAAGCCGCCGCACTCCAAAGGGCTAGAACCATCTGCGTCAATCTGATTACTGGGGCGAGTAGGTCATGGTTGACGGATCCGGTGTCTGTGCACTATTGTATAAGTACTTGGATTGTTAATCCATGGCGTCAATGGGTTCCTGCTTAGGGAGGTGCTTGTCATGAATGCTTCGAGGCGTCTGTTTGTGGCCGCTATACTCGTGGTTTCGATGCTCATGGCCGCGCCAGCCTTCGCTGGCTTCAAGACAGTCATGGCGACAATCGACAGGGATATCGAGACCCGGTTTGGCGTTTACAGGCCGCTATCGGTTGATGTGGACCCGTCGCTAAAGGCGCAGGATACCGCTTGGGACCTCAGCAACGTCGCAGATTTTGACAAAGTAGCAAGCCGCTTGAGCGACCGTGCCAAATCTCTGCTGGCCAGAAATGGGTTCGTGGTTGTGCCGACGCATCATCCGAACCTGGTCACCATGCAAGGCTTGTATGAGAGGCTAACCACGTTTGGGCGACGCGTCTTCGTAACAACGGATTCGATGCTGACGGCGTATCATGTTCTGTTTGATTACAGCCTCCGTGTCGCGGAGATGCAGAGGTTTAATGCTGTGTCCATTGCCTTGACGGACGGAATGGTGGGGAAGATCGACGAGATGTATTTGAGCGAGTCGAATCCCTATCTTCAGGAGCTTCTGATGAGAACGGTCGCATACTTCTGTGTTCCGGCCAAGCTTCTGGACCCGGACTATGTCGTTCCGGACGATGTGTCGGAACTCGTGTCCGAAGAATTGGCTCTCATCGAGGCGCATCAGGGCAAGGCGTGCTCGCCTATTATGGGCATCTACGAGGATTACAGCCAGTATGTCCCCCGTGGACATTACACGCGGAACGAGACGTTGCGCCGATATTTCAAGGCGATGATGTGGTATGGGCGGCTGATGTTTCGGCTTGATACAAAGTCCTCGTTGAGCTGCGTCGAGAAGGGCCCTTACGATGAGACATTACAGGCTCTCATGATCGTGCAGGGGCTTGTGAAGCTCGAGACTGCGGAGGGGTCAGGGCTCGAGCTTTACGACCGAATCTACACTCCAACCGTCTTTTACGTGGGTGAGGCGGACGATTTGACAGTCGAGGAGTACTTGGCGCTTGCGCTCGAGGTCTATGGGGATGCCTTCGCATCGATGCCGCCTGACCAGCTCGTGGACGAGGCGAAACTGTCGGCGTTCACCGAGGCTGCCAAGCAGCTGCACGATCCTCTGATTAACTCGACATTTGTGCAGGATTCAGAGGATTTCGAGACAGCAACGAAGGGCTTTCGTTTCATGGGCCAGCGCTTCATCCCAGATTCTTATGTATTCCAGCAGCTTGTTCACAAGAACGTCTGGGGCAGGTTTATGCCTAAGGGCTTGGACGTCATGGCCGCTCTCGGGTCTTCGAGGGCATATAGCATTCTTGATTTCGTGTATCAGGACACCCGCTATCCGGGCTATCCGGAGCGGATGAGGCGCGTTAGGACATGGTTCGCGACGCTGCCTGGGGAATCGTGGGTGCAGAACCTCTACTGGAATTGGCTTTATTGCCTGATGCCGGCCCTCGTTACGAAAGGGGAGGGTTTCCCGCTGTTCATGCAGAACAAGGCCTGGACGGACAAGGAGCTCGGGACGGCGCTTGGTTCCTGGACTGAGCTGAGGCACGACACAATCCTTTATGCCAAGCAGAGCTATACTTACGAGACAGGAATGCCCGATCTCGACCTGTCGATTGGTTACGTGGAGCCCAATCCGCTAGTTTATGGTCGGTTGGCTTCGTTGTGCGACATGACAATATCGGGTCTGTCTAAGTATGGGCTGCTTTTGCCGGACTATCAGGCGCGGTTCGAGAGCCTTCGCGAGACTCTGCTGCTCATGAAGGGAATCAGTGAGAAAGAGCTCGTAGGCGAGCCGCTGAATGAGGACGAGTATCTTGCGATATACCACATCGGTAGCAGGTTATCGGAGATACTGACTTTCCCCGCGGATGACCCATCCAGTCAAAACGAAGAGGATGGCAAGATGGCGCTAGTTGCGGACGTTCACACGGATGTCAACAGCTCAAGCGTGCTGGAGGAGGCGATCGGTCATCCTGCGTGGATTTACGTGGTAGCGCCGACTGACGATGGTCTTGCATTGTGCACGGGCGGTGTATATTCGTACTTTGAGTTTAGATGGCCAATGAGCGACCGCCTGACAGATGGCGCGTGGCAGCAAATGCTTGCGAACGGCACGAACCCGCCCCAGCCAGAGTGGATGTCTTCGTTCGTTGCGGAGGGGGTTTCGGAAGGGAATATGCCACCCACGGACATCCTTTCGGTCGCGCCGAACGATCTGATTGTGGCCGACGGCGACGAGCTTGAAGTCTCGGTGTCGGCGTTCGCCCACGACGAGCTGGATAACTGCACCGCTTACATCGCCGCCCTTGACCCAGCAGGGCGATTGCTGTTCTGTCCTGACTTCTCGGAGGTCCCCCAACCGTTCCCGTTTTCTCTAGCCCGCGGAAGGACCATTAAAGACGTAACGGTTTCCCGTATGCAGGTCGTGCCGTGGGTGGAGAGGGGCTATTACCTGTGGATGACCGCTGTGTTCGACGAGACATCCACGCTGATCGAATCGTCCGTGAGTTCTGCCCCCCTTCTGATCAGATAGCGCTTGCAAAGGTGTGAGATAGCGCCATACTACTAGCACACTGAATACTATTGTCAGCTAACTCGCTCTATACTAAGAAAGGACAACAATGCCTGCGATAACCAAGAAGCTCGTTGAGAACCTTCGGCAGAGGATCATTGCGCTTCAGGTTCGTAATAAGGATTTCGTGCTGTCTTCGGGAGCACGAGGTCGCCATTTTATTGACATCAAGGGTGCGTGCCTGGAGCCTGAGTCGCTGTACACAATCGCCGGTACATTCGTGAAATGGATGAAGGCGATGGACGTCTCTGTGGCCGGGGGCGGGGCTTTGGGCGCTGACCCAATCATCGGAGCAATGGTCGCGATATCGCATCTTCCCCCTTTCAACCATCCAATCAGAGGCTTCATTGTGCGCAAGAGCTTAAACGAGTTCGGAACGGACAATCTCATCGAAGGTTATGTCGAGCGAGGCGCTGCCGCAGTCATCGTGGATGATGTGCTATCGACCGGCGGTTCCACGCTTCGGACGGTTCAGATGGCCAAGAGCAATGGCATGAAGGTCAAGGCTGTGTTCGCAGTTGTTGACAAAATGAGAGGCGGCGCCCAGAAAGTTGTTGAGGCCGGATACGACTGCCGGTCAATCTTCACGCTCTCCTCGCTGGGTTTCTCCTAAGCGCCAGGTCTTGAGGCCGCCGGTATGGTCAGGCCTAGACAGCCACAGAGAAGCGATCAAACGACATCTCCCAAACTGGGGACCTTGTTCGTCGTCGCGACTCCGATCGGCAACCTCGACGACATCACCCTCAGGGCGATCGAGACGCTTAAGTCCGTCCCCCTCATCGCCTGTGAGGACACTCGTAGGACTCGAAAACTCCTTTCCCACCTCGGAATATCGCTCGCTGGAGCACTGACCATCATCAGCTATTTTGAGGGCAATGAGCTCAAACGAAGAGAAAAGATCATCGCTGAACTCAAACGTGGCAATGACGTTGCCCTCGTCTCCGATGCTGGCACGCCAGCGATCTCAGACCCGGGCTTCCCTCTGCTCAGGGCGGCTATCAAGAATGGCATTAGGGTTATCCCTGTCCCGGGGCCCTCGGCCCCAACGGCGCTCTTGTCTGCTGCGGGCATGCCGACTGACCGGTTTCTCTTCGAGGGGTTTTTGCCGAGGAAAAAGGGGAAGCGAGCCGCACGTATCTTGGAATGGAAGGACCTTACGGTCACCGTCGTCCTCTTCGAGTCCCCAAAGCGCATTGCCAGGACGCTGCAAGAGCTGCTGGAGCTGCTCGGCGAGAGAGATGCCGCAATAGGGCGGGAACTAAGCAAGCTCCACGAGGAGATCGTCCGTGGCAGGCTCTCTGACTTGGCGGAGCACTTCTCCGGCCCCGACGTGAAGGGCGAGATCGTGCTCGCAATTGCTGGCGCCGGCAAGCGGGTACTGCCGGAGCCTAAGAGCAGTAACGAGAAGGGATAACAGGGGCACGGTTGGCACGCAGGCCGGCTCCATACATCCATGCTGCAAACACAGACCGAGAACCCACATTCACTGGAGGCCAAGTCCGGGATGCCGGGGCCGGCTGCGGCTATTTGGCCTTCTCGTCGCGGGCCTTCAGCCGCTCCATCTTGGCGTAGGTGTCCTTGATCTTCTTCTCCGCCGAGCTGACCCAGCTGGGGTCCGGAGAGATCCTGATCGTTCTGTAGGCCGAAAGCGCCAGCGAAAACTCATTTTTGTTCAGGCAGTCGTCCCCGATGCGCATCAGTGCGTCCGCAGCGACTGGCAGATACTTGTTGAAGGGCGTGTAGGAATGAAGGCAGTTATCGAAAGCGGTGATCGCCTTAACGACGCTTTGGTAGTAATCGTATCGGACCTGCTCGAACGCTTTCTTCTCCGCCTCGGAGAGAACGCCCGCTTTCTGGCGCGGAAGCAGCTTCGCATAGGACCTGTAGTGCGTCGGGATGCTTGCCACCAGCTGCTCGCCCCGGGTGGCCTCAGCCCGCGACCTCAGGAACACATGCACCCAGACGGATGTATAGACAAAGGCGAACAGGCAAACAATCGAAAGTGCGATGTCAAGCTTCTTCATTGAACTCTCAAATTCAGTCGGGAAAGAGCACGACTTAACTCCTCTGGAGCCTATCGCGTGAACGCACGCCTTGTCAAATCGAGAACAGTCCCCCAATAGTCAGATTAATGGCAAGGCAGATTGTGGGATGAACACGCTTTGCCGGTGCGCAGAGGCTATGAGTTCGACAGGCATCGGTCTGTAAGTTGCACCCGTGGGTGACTTTGGAGTGCGGTGGCTTGACACCGCGCTCCAATAGACAGCTTCATCTCTTTCCGTAAGGCGATTGATGCAGC
>QMNL01000172.1 GCA_003647755.1 Candidatus Coatesiibacteriota bacterium | reverse complement strand
ATAATCAGATTGACGCAGCTGGTTGTAGCGCTTTGGAGTGCGGCGGCTTGACGCCGCTTTTTCTCGTCGCGGCTTGACGCGACATCGGTGCTACGTCAATCATCGCTGCAGCAATCGCCCTTCGGAAAGAGATGAAGCTGTCTATTGGAGTGCGGCGTCAAGCCGCCGCACTCCAAACGGCTAGAACCATCTGCGTCAATCTGATTATTGGGGATATTGCCTCAACGCGAGTAGCACAAAAACTGCACGGGTTGTATCACCAACGGCGATTCGGTAACGTAGTCGCCAAATGAATGTATTGTCAGGCGGGAGGGCACGTTTCCTCTCGCGGTTAAGCACGTAAAGAATCTTGTTTCGGGAAAGCCCAGAGAAAGAACTTCCCATGACGCACGCTGAAACCTTCCTGCACAGGCGAAGACTCACCTGGACTGCCTGGTGGATCGTGTGCACACTGCTGGCCGCCATCGCGATCGCAGTCGGCTGCGCCATCGGACCTGTGCCGATATCTCCCCTGAAAGTCAGCAAGATCATCCTTGCCCACATGGGGGCTGGCCACTGGGCGCCCGATTGGTCCGCCGTGGAGCAGACAATAGTCCTGAAAATCCGCGTCCCGCGTGTTATTACGGGATTTGTCGTTGGCGCCTCGCTTGGTGTTGTCGGCACGGCGTTTCAGTGCATCCTGCGCAATCCGCTAGCAGACCCGTTCATCTTGGGCGTCTCAAGCGGTGCCGCACTGGGCGCTTCAATCGCCATTGTTCTGGGTATTACCATCCCTTTCCTGTCCAGCGCGAGCCTGCCGTTGATCGCTTTTTTCGGGGCGATGCTCGCCACAGCCTTCATCTACCGAATAGCAATCGTGCACGGCACAATAAACCCGCACACACTGATCCTCTGCGGCGTCATCCTGAACTCGTTCCTGTCCTCAGTCATGATGATAATCTACTCGGCCGCAAGTCCATACAGGGTCCACTCACTCCTCCTGTGGCTGATGGGCGACCTCGAAAGCACTGGTGAATGGCGCGCTATCCCGCTTATTGTCATGTCGGCCGGCTGCGTCTGGGTATCAACATTTGCCAAAAGGATGAACGCGATGTCACTGGGCGACGAGGCCGCATTTGCGCTGGGCGTGGAGGTTTCACGTACCAAACAAGCGATATTTCTCATCTGTGCAATCATCGTTGGCTCGGCCGTCTCGATGAGCGGAATGATAGGATTTGTGGGCCTGGTGGCGCCCCATCTGTGCCGGACCCTTGTTACGGCCGACCACCGGTTCGTCCTCCCCGCCTCTGCGCTTGTCGGGGGGGCGCTCGTCGTCTTTGCGGACACGTTCGGCAGATGGGTCCTGTCCCCTGCGGAGGTCCCAGTCGGGGCGGTAACCGCTCTAATAGGCGCCCCGTTCTTCATCTATATCCTGAGGAAACGCTCGAAGATCGTGTGGTCGGACTAACATGGACCAAGAGCCGACAGGGACGGGTCAAAGCTTGGGTGACGGACATGGGGATTCAGAAGAACCCATGCGACGGCCGGTTATTGCAGCGGCCGGCCTGAGCTTCTCGTACCAGGCGTCAGGATTTGCGCTGGGGCCACTAGACCTCTCGCTGGCGGCCGGCGAGATATTTGGCATCGTGGGGCCAAATGGGGCGGGCAAGACCACACTCTTACAGCTACTGAACGGCTTTTTACGCCCTCATTCTGGCCTGATCACGTTGCATGGTAAGCCCATGTCTGTCCTCAAAGCACGGTCGATCGCCCGCTCCATCGCCTTCGTGCCGCACCAGGCCCCGACAACGTTCCCCTACAGAGCGCTCGAGATCGTCCTGATGGGACGTCTGCCGCACCTGGCGCCTCTGCGCTCCGAGAGAGCAAGCGACGAACAAGCCGCAAGGCGCGCAATGGTTGACACGGACACCGCACATCTGGCTGATAGGTATTTCGGAGAGCTCTCCGGGGGCGAGAGACAGCGCGTCATGATAGCAATGGCATTGGCCCAACAGCCGAGGGTGTTGTTGCTTGACGAGCCAACCAGCCACCTTGACATCAAGCACGTCGCTAGCGTCTTTGACGTTCTTGTCTCTCTAAGTAAGCGCCACGGCCTCGCGGTCGCAGCTGTCCTGCACGATCTCAACCTGGCCTCGGGGTATTGCGACAAGCTTCTGATGATGGCGCACGGCAGGGCCGAGGCGCTCGGCAGACCCTCAGACGTTCTCTCGGTTAAAAACATCAGGCGCGTTTTCGAGACGGAGGTGAGCGTGGTCAAGAACGAGTCGACCGGTGCCCCGTTCGTGTTCCCTCTCCGCAAAATGGGCTGATATTTGCCGAGCTGGGATCGTTTGTTACAGAGGCTGGAAGAGTTTGGTATTCTGTCCTCCATGACTATTTTTTGCTTCATTCGTGATTCGATGGAGAGAGAGCATGAAATACATATTCGGACCTGTGCCATCAAGGCGCTTGGGAATGTCGCTTGGAATCGATATGGTGCCATACAAGACCTGCACATTCGACTGCATCTACTGCGAGTGCGGCCGGACCACCGTTCACGAGGCGATCAGGCGCAGGCACTTCGATTCGCTCTCGCTCGTCCTCGATGAGGTGCTGAAGCTCACAAGGAGCGGCCGGCGTATCGACTACATCACGTTGAGCGGCAGCGGCGAGCCAACTCTCAATCTCCAGTGCGGGGAGTTCATCCGCGAGGTCAAAAGCAAGACCGACAAGAGGGTCGCGGTTCTCACGAACGGTTCCCTCTTGACGCGGGAGGACGTCTTCAAAGAGCTCTTGGCAGCGGACCTGGTAGTTCCGTCGCTCGACTCAGCCAGGCAGAGCAGTTTTGAGAGAGTCAACCGGCCCGTGAAGGGGATGTCGGCTCAGGAGATTGCCGAGGCGACTGCCGAGTTCGTCAAGGCCTTTGAGGGCGAGGTCTGGCTTGAGGTTCTGCTTGTTAAAGGCTTCAACGACTCACAGGATGACCTGGCCGCACTGTCGGACGCCGTAATGCGCATTGCCCCTGACCAGATTCAGGTCGGGACAGTGGAGCGTCCAGGGGCAGAGGACTGGGCGAGGCCGGTCTCCAGCAAAAAATTGGAGGATTTTGTGGCCGGATTGGGACCGAGGGCGGCTGTCATCGGCCAGCCAAACAGGGATTTCGGCGTTTCAACCGGAAGGGATATTGCCGCAGATGCCTTGGCGCTCGTCTCGCGTCGTCCCTGCACGATTGAGGATATAGAGAGCGCCGTGAGCGAGAAGAGGCCGGTGATAATGGGAAAGCTGCGTGAGCTTGAACAGGCCGGTAAGATCACCAGATACTCCCATAATGGTAAGACGTTCTATGCTGCGAGGAGAGAATAGGGCCTTAAGCTCGTGGCCACGCTGACAGATTGTATCGATGCGTTGACATTGCAGGCTTGCCTCGCTGGCCAAAGGAGATAGTAAATGGTAGATGAGCAAAACCTGGATAAGCACCGACACCTTCCGCACCTGTTTGATCCCAAGTTCAATCTCCACACACTTTGGCATTACCTCTCGCAGACAGGGCTCGCGACGATATTTGTCTTTTCCATGTTCCTCCTGCTGTATGAGCTGGGCCAGCTGGCGATTGTGGCGGCGCTTGGCTCATCGGCCTTCGTTGTTTTTGCCATGCCCCACAAGGAGAGTT
This sequence comes from Candidatus Coatesiibacteriota bacterium, assembly GCA_003647755.1. Taxonomy (GTDB): domain Bacteria; phylum B130-G9; class B130-G9; order B130-G9; family B130-G9; genus B130-G9. The sequence goes on along the minus strand of QMNL01000172.1, from coordinate 1,413 downwards.
CCAGGCCTCGCTACGTTGTCGGAGGGCACGTTTTCTGCCTTCTCACCGGCACAGCCCTGAGGCTACTGACCCACGGCTGGCTTTTCAAACATATACAGGTGAGCGCAACCCTTGAGACCATCATCGCCTGCAGCCTCGCAATCGGGTGTGCGATCTTCGTAATGGTTATAACGGACACAGAGCACCCTCCGGCCGCAGGGACCGCGGTGGGAACGGCCATCGCGGACTTCTCGGTCGAGGTCGCGGTAACGGTGGTCGCCGGGGCGATCCTGCTATCGCTTGGGAAGTTCCTGCTGCGCCGGTGGCTGAGGGACCTAGTCTGAAGGGCTCTTTGTAGTCGAGGCCTTGCGACTCTTGCCGGAACTCATTGTGATTATTCTCGCCAGAAGGATCAGGGTGGCCAGGGTAACCGCCGTGTCCGCAACGTTGAAGGCCGGCCAATGATATAAGTGCTTGTAATGCACGTCCACGAAGTCGATGACCGCCCCATAGGACATGCGGTCGATGAGGTTACCCACAGTGCCTCCGATGAGCAGCGAGACCGCAAACATCACTGAGCGGCGGTTTCCACCATAGTAGGCTGCGAAACAGGAGAATACAAAGACGGCAACTACTGCCCCGAAAGTCAGCAAAACGGTCTTGTAAGGGTGGCTGTTACCGGAGAAAAAACCAAACGCTATTCCCCGGTTCATTGTATAGATCAAGTTCAAAAAACCATCTACAACCGGCGACTGTTGTCCGAGCATGAGATGTGCTCGAATCCAGAGCTTGCTCACCTGGTCAAGAACAATTACAACGCCAATTGTCGCTGGACACAGCCACGACGACAGGCAACTGGCAAAAAACACCTTCAGCAAATTGCCACGAACATGTGATTTTTCAGACAAAGGCACCCCTTCAGTTCAGATTCAATTAGCGAAAGACACTAACGGGCGGCGCATTGCAAGTCAACCTGCGCTTTTGCGTTCCGAGAATCAGATTAAGGTGAGCGATTTGGGAGGGGGCCCCCAATAATCAGATTGACGCAGATGGTTCTAGCCCTTTGGAGTGCGGCGGCTTGACGCCGCTTTTGCTCGTCGCGGCTTGACGCGACAACTGTCCTATGTCAATCATCGCTGCAGCAATTGCCCTTCGGAAAAAGGTGAAGCTGTCTATTGGAGAGCGGTGTCAAGCCACCGTTTCCGAGAGGCCCCACCACATCCAAATCGATGAAACCGCCTGTTCGAGCGCGGTGTCAAGCCACCGCAAATGAAAGCGGCGTCAAGCCGCCGCACTCCAAAGTCTCCGAACGGGCGTAACTTACAGACCGATGCCTGCCGAACTCATAGCCTCTGCGCACCGGCAAAGCGTCTTCATCCCACCACCTGCCTTGCCATCAATCTGATTTTTGGCGTTCTCCCCGATAATCAGATT
>QMNL01000171.1 GCA_003647755.1 Candidatus Coatesiibacteriota bacterium | reverse complement strand
GACACCAAGGGACGAGGGATGTTCCCATACTGGCAGACCGGCGGCGGGTGGTATACTATAGTTGCCTTTGTGAATGGGTCCGAGGAGACCAGCGACGTGATTCACATTCGTTTCTACCCGCATCGTGGCAGCCCATGTAGCGACACGCCGGCCGATATGTATTCAATCCGGGCTGGAGAGATGCTCATCTTCTCGACCACTCCGAACGTTCCAACCTGGATACCGGTTACTGCGGGTTTTGGCTATGTCCTGTTCCGCACGGATAACGGCGGATTCATTCAAGCGTATTCTGTGATCTATAATGGGATGACCGGCACAGGCTATGTTGTCCCGGCGCTTCCGCAGGACCACGGCTTCTAGGGAGAGCGTAGAAAGGCCGCCTAACAGCCAGGCTCATACCGAGGCCGTCCTACACCCGGGTTCATGCCGAGCCACCACCGGTGAAAGCGGCGCCGAGCCGCCGCACTCCAAATCGGGGCCGCCGGATTGGCCCAATCTGATCAGTTCGGGAGCACCGCTCCTTCACGATACTCTCGCAATTGGCGAAGCAGTCTTGATCAGTTTGGTATGCGAAGGCGATGCTGTGGGGAATGACCGGTGTCGGCAGATTCTGCGTTTGGAAAGGTCATGAAAACACAGGGAGAAACAGGCTGGAACATCCGGAGAGATCAGTAGGTTAGAAAATGCTTGACACCTCCATTCAGGATCGGTTAGGGTGGCGTTAAGATTTAGCTTGTGTATTGGAACTTGTGCGGGAAAGTTTTGTTTGGTTAGGGTAGTAAATGAGGGACAATCGCTTTCATGGAGCATTGCGAAGGAGGTGATTGGTGGGGCAGGAGAGTTTCAGCGCAGCAATCGGGGCGAATGAAACTGGTTGATTAGCAAAGCGCAAAACGGCGGTGTTATGGTCTACCGGCGCGGTTGCTGCAGCTTGTCAGATAGCTGAAAGTTGTCCATTTATGTGGAGTTGTAAACCAGGAAAAGAGGAGACAGGAGGACGATGACCAAGAGAGCGGCAATTTGGCTGTTGGTTATGGCGGTCGTGCTTACTACAAGCTGTGTGTTTGGCACTGTTCTGACGGTCAAGCATGCGCACGGTGAGCTGAATCTGACAGGTCTTATCCAGACCTACTATGCGATGTATGAGAATGACAATATGTCCGACACGTTCGCCGCAAGGCGTGTGAGGCTTGGCGTGGATGGCAACGTTTACGAGAAGATATTTTTCTTGATCGAGCTTGAGACATCTACGAGCGGGAATCCCCTGAGAGACGCATACATCACCCTCAAATACATCCCGCATGTCGATTTAAGGGTTGGTCAGTTCTTCAAGCCTGTTCTTTACGAGGCGCTGACATCGACTCGTAAGCTGCCGTTCATTCAGTATTCGCTGCCAACTGTATACATGTTCAGCAACAACGTTGCTGATCGGGACATCGGCGTCCAGGCGACGTTTCATCTGGAGAAGGAAGACTACACGTTTCTTCTTCTGCAGGCTGGGGTCTTCAACGGCACGGGCATGAACAAGAGAGACAACAATGACCAGAAGGACTGGGTCATGAGGGCCAGCGTGCAGCCGGTGAAGGGCATAAAGGTTTTTGGCAGCTACACGTATGGAACCTATGGCGACAAGCTCAACGAAAATGCGGTTTACGTATCCGGCAGTAAAGTTTTTGGCCATGAGCCTTACCAAGAGTACAGCGCAGGCTTCGCGATAGATTATCAGGGCCTGGACTTTGCTGGTGAGTGGATTGGGATGAACACGAGGTATCTGCCGAGCGTGAGCGAGGGGCTCTTGGACGCCTCGGGCCCGCCTCCGGTGGACTACTCGCATGAAAGGTCTTGGGATATGTATGGTTTCTACACATATCTTGGGTATAAGATCGACACAGGCCATGACTACTTCCACCAGGTCGAGCCTATCGTCAGGTATGCATACCTCGATCCCGACATCAACAGTGATAGGTTTAACGACCTTCAGAGAACAGTTACTTACGGGCTTAACGTTGCGATCGACAAGCACTTCGCGAGGCTTCAGCTGAACTACGTGCAAAACCTCAACGACAGTTGCACATATGAGAAAAACCCCGAGTTAGGCCAGAACGCCAGCCCATACGGCAAGCAGGCGGACAATGTGTTCCTGGCGCAGCTTCAGGTGGCGTTCTAGTTAGTGAAGTAACAGGACGCTGTTAAGCAACAAAATTCAATAGCATTGCAGGGGCAGGAGACACTGGTGTTTGCTGCCCCTTTTCTTTTTCTTACCTGCACGGACAATCGGCCGCGTGGGACAGCGGGCTGTGTCTTAACCCACCGTGGCACAAGGTAGCAGTGCACTAATGTACGGAGGACAATCACAGTGAGGATTTACGCGATATGGCTGTTGTTAGCAGCGCTGCTACTCACATCAGGCATAGCGTTCGGCGACCTCTTGACAGTCAAACATGCCCACGGAAGCTTGCGCATTTTTGGCAAGGTTCAGGTTTATTACGCTACCTATGAGGACGACAGAGTCTCAGATACGTTTGATCTGAAACGTGCCCGCCTTGATGTCATTGGTCAGGTCTTCGACAGGGTGTATTTCTTCGTGGAATCGAACCTGCTCGGGAAGTTCCATCTGTACCTTGCCAGCGTTACGTTGAAGTTCCCACACCTTGACCTGCGATTTGGCCAGCAGTGGAAGCCGGTCTCCTGGGAGGCGAAACATCCCACGGCTACCTTGCCATTCATCTTTTTTTCGCTGCCGACGTTGTATTTCCTGCGAAATAATGTCTGCTTTATGGACATTGGAGCTAGGGCGACTCTGCACTTCGAGAGGGATGGCTACCGTTTTTTCGTTCTTGAGGGCGGGGTTTTCAATGGGACAGGGATCAATCGCGGCGACGAGAACGACCAGAAGGACTGGGTCGTGAGGACAGCCATTCAGCCGATAAAGGGCATTACTTTCGTCGGCAATTACACCTATGGCACTTATGGTTCCAACAGGGTGCCGGACACGGATCCGTTGTTTGGCCACGCCAACTACCAGCAGTATAGTGCGGGCGTGGTGGTTGACTACCAGGGGATTGACTTTGCAAGCGAGTGGATAGCGATGCACAGGGACTATCTCCAGAACAAGGCGAACCTCGATCCCGAGAACAAGGCATGGGACAACTACGGCTTCTATACCCACTTGGGCTATAAGATCAAGACAGGGCAGAAGTATTTCCACCAAGTTGAGCCGATCGTGCGGTATGAATACATGGACCGCAACCGCGAGGTTTCAGGGGACTTACAGAGGGCTGTAACCTACGGGGTGAACGTGGCTATAGACAAGCATTACGCCAGGTTTCAAGTGAATTACGTTCAGAACCTCGACGACAGTTGTGCCTACGATCCTGTTACTAGTCCCTATGGTAAGCAGGCCAACAATGTGCTTGCGGCCGAGCTTTTGCTGGCGTTCTAAGGGACAGGCCGGAAAGCCGCCCGTCCAACGCCATGGATGGGGCCGCTACCATTGATGATTGACCTGAGGCGGGATAACAGTCAACCTGGGACAGGATGATTCACCTGGGGCAGGCAACATGAACATGTCTGCCCCGTTGCTTTTCTTGAGGAGACCGGCAGTTTGAGTGAGGATGCAGCCGCCAGCCCCAAAGGCCGCATAGCGGAGCTGTTTATGAAGCTGGTGGAGACCATCGCCACCTTGCGTGGCGAGAATGGTTGCCCGTGGGACCGCGAGCAGACCCGCGATTCCGTCAAGATGAACCTGGTGGAAGAGGCCTACGAGGCGCTTGACGCGATTGACAGGTCCGACCCAAAGATGCTCGCACAGGAGCTTGGCGATCTTTTGATACAGGTTCTGTTCCACTCGCAGATATCGAGCGAGATGGGCGAGTTTGATGTGGGTGATGTGCTCTCAGTTGCGGTAGAGAAGTTGATAAGGCGGCATCCGCACGTCTTCGGGAGCGAGGAAGTAAGGGACTCCAAAGAGGTCCTGAAGAACTGGGAGGAGATTAAGAAAGCCGAACGAGGCGCACTGTCTGTCCTCGCTGGCATCCCGGGCTCGCTGCCGGGCTTCATGCGGGCGCTTGTCGTTCAGGACAAGGTTGGCCGGGTGGGCTTCGAGTGGCCGGACGTTGGTGGGGCGCTCGCGAAGGTCGCAGAGGAAGCGGCTGAGCTTGAGCATGCGATAGCATCCAATGACGAGTCGGACGTGCGCGCGGAATATGGGGACCTGCTGTTCATCGCTGTGAACCTCGGCAGATATCTGAAGGTGAACCCGGACGATGCATTGCGCGAGGCCGTTCAGCGTTTTGAGCGGAGGTTCAAGTTCATTGAGGCCTCACTCAAGAGGGAAGGCAAGAGCCCTGCCGATGCCACTTTGGAGGAGATGGACGCGCTTTGGAACGAGTGCAAATCGCGGGAGCCGGGCGCGGAAGGCCAGGAGTGAATCTCACAGGTTTTCGCGCTTGATGCGCCTTCTGCACAAGAGCCTCATCGCCTTCAGAAGGGGGCGTATCGTCCTGCTCCTGAGTCGCAGGGCATTGCGGTAGCAGAACGAGGCCAGACCCTTGGGCTTACCTGCTTGCTTTCTCTTATTCAAGGCATCGGAAAGGGACCGAATTGGCCCGGCAAACAGGAGCTCAAGCAGCGCTACGAGTTGTGCAAAGGACCTGGCCAGCAGGCCGGTCATTGGAATGGCATCTCTGCCGGACTTCAGCCTTATCTCGATGACCTTGCCAACGACGCACTCGGCAGGCAGTGGGAATGACCTGGGCCCGCTGTCGCCCTTCTGAAGGAGCGAGACTTTCCCGTCCGTCTCGATTCGTTTAATAATTCTGTGCGTTACAATCTCAGGGCCAACCTTGAAGGTAACCAGGTCCCCACGCCTAATCTCGTCGCCCTCGATGTGTCGAAGGACTACTTCATCGCCCGGCTCGATTGTCGGCATCATGCTGAGGCCGGTCGTCTTGAGAACAGTTGTTTTCCCCTTTGACTTCCAAAGACTGAGCACCTTGTCAGTAACTCGACCGTCAATCTTGGCCACAGTCAATCCCAGGCGATGTCAGAGTGGGCACAAAGTGT
>QMNL01000170.1 GCA_003647755.1 Candidatus Coatesiibacteriota bacterium | reverse complement strand
CATGTATCTGGTAGGTGCAGTTATCGCCTACCTTGTAGTAGTCTCTGGAAACATAGCTCGTGGCACCCGCATCCAGAGACAACATCACTGCGAACATGCCCATAACAAGCAATATCGTCGCTCGATTACTCATTCCAACCTCCAATTACGGGAAATCGTTTCTAATCCTTTTCAGAAGCTCCGCCGCCCTGTAGGAACTTCTCACGAGCGGCCCTGCGAGGACATGTTTGATCCCCAAAGACCGGCCTCGCTCGGAGAGATACTCGAAAACATCTGGCTCGTAGTACTTGGAGACCTGGACGTTCCCAAGAGCGGGCTGCATGTACTGGCCGATTGTTAGTGCATCTACGCCAGCCGATGCGAGGTCCGCAAGGACTGTCTCGACCTCCTTGATGTTCTCGGACAGTCCAATCATGAGCCCCGATTTCGTGATGATGCTCGGGTCCACCTGTTTCACCATGGCGAGCAGGCCGAGCGACATGTCGTAGTCCGCCCCAGGGCGCACCTCTGAATAGAGTCGCGGGATCGTCTCCACGTTATGGTTGAACACGTCCGGCCTCGCCTCGATGACCGTCTCGATCGCTTCGGCATTGCTCCCAAAGTCCGGCGTTAGAACCTCGATGGTCGTGTCCGGATTAAGGTCGCGTATTGCCTCAATGGTCTGGGCGAAGTGCGATGCTCCCTTGTCGGGAAGATCGTCTCTGGTGACAGATGTAACTACGCAGTGCCCAAGACCCAGCTGCCTTGCTGCGCGCGCCACGTTGACAGGCTCCACCGGGTCAAGGTCCTCTGGTTTCCCCTTTTGACAGCCGCAAAAGGCGCAGTTGCGCGTGCACACGTTGCCCATGATCATGAACGTTGCAGTCCCCCGCGAGAAGCACTCACCAATGTTTGGACATCGCGCCTCCTCACAGACAGTGTGCAGACCGAGATCACGGAGCAGTCTTTTCGTCTGTCGAACCTCGGGCGTGAACCTGAATGTGGTCCGCAGCCAGGGTGGCAGGTGCAGCTTGAGAGTCATCGCCTCTCGTGAAATGTCTTTAGTAGAACGGTCTTATATCCGGCCTTTCTCAGCCTGCGGACGATCGAGGCACGCTTGGCGGCAGACTTCTCCTTGCCGACGAGAACAAGATAGAAATGCACACGTTTGGTGGGCGGTTTTATCCATCCCTGAAATCCTCGGCGCTTCAGGTTTCTCACTTCGCGCTTGGCGTTTGCTAGACGCTTAAAGGCCCCAACCTGGGCAGAGTAATACGTCCTCATGGAACGCTTCTGAGTACTCCTGCTGGCTTTCCTAGTAACTGAGGTCTTTTTTCGGACGGCGGCCTTAACCCTCTTCTTCGGGACCTGCCGAGCTTTCCTCGTTGGCTTGGGACTGGCTTTGGCCCTGGCGACGGCCTTCGGCGTGTGCCTCACCCGTGGTTTCGGCGTTGCCTTTGGAGACTTGATTGGCGTGGTGATCAGAGACAGGAGCTTCTTGCCTTTTTTGACCTGGAACGGCTCAGACGAGCCACCTTCTGGCTTGCTGGGCGCCTTATGTTTCACGTTGTGGCTTGGCGCGACCGCGCGCTCGGTCATCACAGGCGTAGGCTCCACTGTCTGTGCCTTTCCCTCCTTGAAAAGGTCCTGCCGCTCAAGCATCGCAGTAACCTGCTGGTTAGCAGAGGGCCCCAAATGGCGTCCAACGATGGCTCCAAGCGTGAACGCGGCGAATATAACCAGTGCGGAGCCAAACACCAGCAAGTATAGATCACGGGCCTTTAGCGTGAGGTGATACCTCACTGGCCCCTTGTAGTGCTCCTCCACTGCATTGCCGCCGATCTCAGGCTTAACACTGTCGCCCACACTGTCCTCGTCCTGTGCGTCCGCCTCATCCCCTTCTAACAAATTGCTGTCAGGTCCCGTTTCGCCTTTTTGAACATCGTCGCCCATCCTGTCTTTCGCAGCCATAACACCTTCCTCCTGTGATTATTCCCCGACAATTGTGCTCCTCGTCCTTTGGCAGTGTCAAGCCGTCTGACCGCCACGGGTTTGACCTTGCATCGCAGATATGTTGGGTATGCGCGATGGGGAGGAACAGGAGGGAACGCATCGCATCCTCGGATCGCCCGTCGGGAAGAGACCGAGTTGTTGGGCGGTTTCTGGGAAGTCGGGCGTCTACATAATGAGAGCTATGTTTATATCCATGCTGAAATGTAATAATTCAGAGGAAGAGGCTTCCCGATCCGGACGACCTCAGGGGTCATCCCCCGCGTCGTCAGCCGCGGGGAGTTTTCGAACTCGGCAACTACATGCACGTCGCCGTTGCCGAAAGCATGCGAACGGAAGGCGTAACTGTTCGCATCGGGCGAGGTGGCCCGGTGAGATCGGCGAGGGCTATTGCTTAAAGACGAGCAGCTTGAGCCGTTTCTCGAGCGAGGCGAAGATCGATTTGGCTTTGTCCAACTTCCCGAGTCGATGTGCGTCATACATTTTCTTGACCTGAGCCTCGAACTCACTTTGCTCGTTTTCAAGGAGCATCGGGACCTGCACTTTCAGCAGCTTACCCTTGCTGATGCTAAGCGTTCCTGTTCCCTGCGCCTCTCTCATAACAAATGTTCTGCCGATTGAGCTGTTTAGGTAGAATGCGAGATATGCGGGGTTAACTCGCTTGTGCTCAACGATGAGCATCCAATCGTCCGCTTGGCCTTTGTATCGCTCATCTATTACGCACGTCGCCCGGCCCACGCAGCCTGCCCCGACCCGTACAACCATGACGTCGCCAACGTTGACGCATGCCCAGGGCCTGAAGAGCTCCTCGTCCTTTCTTATGAAGAAGTCGTCCACGCCGAACCTGAAGCCGTAGATTGACAGGTTCTTGGCCTTGAGCAGGCGAATGTACTTGTCTCTCTCCGGCTTCTTTCTGGGAACCGACGAATGAACGAGGTGGCCAGTGTCGCCGTACTTGAAGAATCCTGTGTGTACATCCGCCAGCTCACCCAGCGGGGCAAAGGGCACCTTTGAGCTTTCAAGTATCCTGGACGTTTCCGCCCTCGCGAAGTGATAGTCGGGGTCCATTCTGGTCTGAATCTCGGTCATACTGGCCAGCAGACCCTCATCTGTTTTATCGATTGTCATCTTCGCTAGCTCGGGCAGCGACTTCACATCCGGGACGCTCACCAACTTGACACGTTTCTGGTTCCAGAGATCACCTCTCACACCCCAGCTCTTTCCCCGCTTCTGGCCAAACAGAATCGCCGTCTTGGCCGATGTGCCTCCGAAGGTGTGCCTGGGCAACGCAACCACAGCCTCAATCCAGAGATTCTCCAGGATGAAATCGCGCACATACTGCAGCGTGGTGTTGGCGAAGATATTCATCGGCAAAATGATCCTGATAAGCCCACTTGGGCGGACAAGCTGCACGAAGCGCTCGAGGAACAGTATCTCTATTGCCTGGTTGGGTCGGCCAAGCTCGAAGTTGGCGAGGATTCTCTCGTCGCTCACTCTCGAGCGCCGGTACGAAAATGGGGGGTTACCGATCGCCACGTCGAACGTCCCCACAGACCAGCTGCCCAGAGTTGCCAGGTCGAGAGCGTCCCCGGATAGAATGCTGAGGCCGTTGTAAGCCTTCATGCGTTCGCGCAGTTCGGCTGCTCGTGCCTCTATGACCTCTATGCCCCAGACTCGACGGTACCCGCGCCTGAGAAGCGTTTGAATGAAAGTCCCGTCACCTGCCGCTGGGTCAATTATGCGAGCGTCCTTTCGGACTTCACTGTTCGATATCATGAACTCCGCAACTGTTGACGGAGTGAAATACCCTTCTGTCCGGTCCAGCTCAACCGGCTCGAGAGCATCTGTCACAAGACTCTCCTAACTATAATTTCAATTGCGTTTGCCAGCGAAGTTTCGCTAACACCTCTCCCCGCACTTCCGCAACTGCCACACTAGGATGTTACGGTAATCCATTATGTCAACTTGTTCTTTTCTTTCCACAATCATCGCCTACTAAGACGAAAACTTGCTCTATGCCTTTGCGAGGGCACTCGCCCTGCAAACCGTGCCATGGCTGCTTCGAAGGTCGCTACCAGGAGGGGCATTTCGTTGATACCCAATCAGATTGAACCGCACTAAGACACGTCCGCACCCTCAACCAAAACAAATATAGCCAATTATTCTCATCAGGTCAAATCAACTTCAGCTCATAGATCAGATCAATCCAAGCCAGCGACGGCATTTGCAGCATAGCGGATTCACGCCGCTTTCACCTGCGGCCTGACACCCCCTCGCTCAGGCTGACTGTTGGCCGTTACTTGTCGCCTTTTGCCTTTCTCTTTAGCGCCCTGATCTTCTCGCGTCGCTTCAATATCTCCTGCTCGTGGCCGATGCCCGACGGCTTATACAGCAGCACGTCCGAAAGCTCCTCCGGAAGGTAGTCCTGATCTGTCCAGTGTCCCCTGAAATCATGCGGATACTTGTAGCCCACGCCGTAGCCGATGTCCTTCGCCGCAGCGAACGAGCTATCACGAAGGTGTAGTGGAACGCGCAGCTTGTCGCCCATCTTCTCGATCAATGCCTCCGCTCGCCCAATCGCCAGATACGAGGCGTTGCTCTTGGGCGCTGTGGCGAGGTATGTCGTTGCCTGTGCAAGGATGATCTTCGCCTCTGGCATCCCGACTATCTCGACCGCCTTTGCCGCGCTCGCCGCCACCGTGATGCCCATCGGGTCAGCGTTGCCGATGTCCTCCGAGGCGAGAATCAGCAGCCGCCGGGCAACAAACATGGGGTCTTCGCCCGCCAGGAGCATCCTCGCCAGCCACAGAACCGCAGCGTCAGGGTCGCTGCCGCGGACGCTCTTGATGAACGCTGAGATCGTATCGTAGTGCCTGTCGCCAGCCTTATCGTAATACGCAGCACGCTGTTGGACGGCGTTTGCGACGTCGTCCGTAGTTACTGACGTGCCGTTCTCGTCCTTCTCGGCGAGCGCCACCGACATCTCAAGTATGTTGAGGGCCTGTCTCGCATCGCCGCCCGAAAGCGCAGCCGTCATTTTCTTGGCGTCATCGCCGAGCCTTACGTTCGCTCTCCT
>QMNL01000169.1 GCA_003647755.1 Candidatus Coatesiibacteriota bacterium | reverse complement strand
CCTTACCCTCCTCGGCCTCCGCAGTCAGGTCCTCAATCATCTGATGCGCCTTGGCCGAAGCCTCCTCGCTAGTCGAGGCAACCCTCACCTCTCCCGAATCATCAACGTCGATCTTGACCCCAGTCTCCTCTACTATCGACCTGATCACCTTCCCGCCGGGGCCAATCACGTCCCTGATCTTATCCTTGTTAATCATTATCGAGATGATCCTAGGCGCATGGGGCGACAGGTCCTTCCTCGGCTCCGACAACACCTCCAGCATCTTGTCGAGAATGTAGAGCCGACCCCGTTTTGCCTGCTCAAGGGCAGATCGGAGAATATCCGTGTCAATTGAACCTGCCTTAACGTCAAGCTGAAGGGCGGTTACACCATCTCTCGTCCCTGCTACCTTGAAGTCCATGTCGCCAAGATGGTCCTCAGCGCCCAGAATATCGGACAACACACAATGCCTCTCGCCATCCGTAACGAGGCCCATCGCAATCCCGCTAACAACGTCCCTAGTCGGAACACCCGCGTCCATCAAAGCCAGCATCCCAGCGCAGACAGTAGCCATTGAGCTCGAGCCGTTGGATTCCAGTATCTCGGAGACAACCCGAAGTGTGTAAGGAAACTCCGTTTCATCCGGTATGACTGGGCTAAGCGCCTTGAGCGCAAGTGCCCCATGTCCAACCTCGCGCCTCCCAGGCCCCCTCAAAAATGAGGCCTCGCCCACACTAAACGGCGGAAAATTGTAGTGAAGCAAGAATCGCTTGTAACTCTCTCCCTCCAACGCATCGATCTTCTGCTCGTCCACCGATGTCCCCAACGTTAAGACCGCAAGTGCCTGTGTCTCGCCCCTGGTGAAGACCGCCGACCCATGAGTCCGTGGCAGGACGCCGACCTCGCAGGTAATGGGCCGAATCTCGTCCGGCCGCCGCCCATCAACCCTAACATCCTCGTCGAGAATCATTCTCCGTACCAACTTCTTCTCGAGCTGCTCAAAGGCGTCCCGAACGAGGAACTTCGTCTGGTCATCATCTTCTTCATACTTCGCCAGAAGGGTGTCGCGAAGCTCCTTCACGGACGCCTCTCGCTCCAGCTTCGGCTTAATCCTGACGCGCCTGTCCAGCTCTTCCGCGACCGCTCCCTCGACCTCGGCACGAAGCTCGTCTGAAATCTGATACATGCTGTCATCGAACTCGCGCTTGCGCTTGCCACCTAGCTCCTGAAGCTGAAGCTGGCAATCAATAATCGCGTTGATCGGCTCCCTGGCCAGCTCAATCGCATCGATGAGGGTCGACTCGTCCTGCACCGAGGCGGCCGCCTCGACCATGACGATCGCCTCTTTAGTCCCCACGCAGACCAGATTGAGCTCGCTCTCGGCCATCTCCGGAATCTTCGGATTGACGACCAATTCTCCATCTATCTTGCCGATGCGAACCGCTCCGACCGGGCCCTTGAACGGGATATCGGACAACGTGAGCGCTGCTGACGCTGCGTTGATCGCCATTACGTCCGTGTCGTTCTCAATATCAGCCGATAACACAAAGGCTATCACCTGCGTCTCGAAGTAGTAATGATCGGGAAACAGAGGCCTGAGTGGTCTGTCGATGAGGCGCGATGTCAGCACCTCCTTCTCGCGAGGCCGGCCCTCTCGCTTATAGAACCCGCCCGGTATCTTCCCCGCCGCGTAAGTCTTCTCGATGTAATCAACCACTAGGGGCAGAAAATCCGCCCCCTCTCGAGGTTTCTTCTCCGATACCGCTGTCGCGAGGACCACCGACTCCCCGTAAGTTGCTAACGCCGCACCGTCCGCTTGCTTGGCATACTTACCTGTCTCAAATGATAAGACTCTTCCGCCGATCTCTACCTGTGTTTTTTGGAACATATCCCTTTCCAACTTTGGAGCATGGAAGTGAGATGAAGCACTAGATGCTACTTACGAAGGCCAAGCCTCTCGATAAGCTCACGATACTTAACAACGTCCTGCGCCTTCAAGTAGTTGAGGTGCCTTCGCCTGGCGCCGACGAGCTTCAACAGCCCGCGCCTCGAGTGATGGTCCTTCTTGTGCTCCTCGAAATGCCGAGTTAATTGTTCGATGCGGCGCGTCAATATCGCCACCTGCACCTCGGGAGAACCTGTGTCCCTATCGTGAAGCCTGAACTCTCGTATTACTGCTCGTTTGCTTTCCCTGTCCAGAACCATGCCTTGTTGCTCTAACCTATTGTTAATCTTCCTTATTCTTTCACACTGCCACTTTCGTGCAACTTCAAACCGTTGTCAAGATATTTCGCCAACAGCGCCAGAGGCCGCCTACGTGCACGGCCAACCTCCAGCCCCCTCGTAAATGCCCTAACCATATTCTCTGCCGTCGCATCCCAATTGTAAACATCCTCGGCTCGCTTACGTGCCAGGACCGAGAGCTCCGCCCGCAACGTATCATCCGCCAGAAGCTCTGATACGCCCCGAGCTATGGCATCAGCGCTGTCAGGCTCCACCACAATCCCCCCTTCACCGACCATTCTGCGAACCTCCCCAACGTCGCTGGCAACAATGGGCCGCCCCGCAGCCAGATACTCCACTATCTTCAGCGGGCTCTTGCAGACAGTTGTCTCGTTCCGAGCAAACGTGGCCACCACCACGTCCGCTGCGGCCAAGTACTCGGGAACCTCCTCGTGGGGCACGTAATCACTGAACCGAAGTCTCGCCCCCAGCCCCAAAGCCCTCGCCGCAGACCTCAACATGCCAAGGCGCTCACCACCGCCGACAACCATAAAATGAGCATCTGGCCGCAGCTTGCTCGCCATTTCCGCAGCTCTTAAGAAGAGGTCTCCGTAGCTGGCTCCCTGCAGCTGCCCCATGTACAACACCAAGGGGCCCTCGATCCCATACTGCCTCCTTATACGCTCGCCCCGTTCATCGGGATCGAACCGATCGAGCCTCGCTCCGACCGGCGCATCGAAGATATTCTCTTGCGGAACGCCAAGTTTCACTGCTTTGTCCCTCAACGCCTGGCTGGAGACAGTTATGGTGCTGCAAAGCCTCGGCACCAATCGCTCCAGCGCATAAACCAAAGCCCCAAACGTCTCTGTCGGCATATACTCCCTCGCTATCGAAGTCTCGTTGTCATCCCAGTCATAGCAGACTGGCTTGCCCAAAATCCACGCAGCGACCACGGAGACAATCGAACAGGGAGGGAGGCACTTCTGAAACTGAATGATGTCAGCATCCCTTCCAAGACCAATCAACCGCCTCATGTTCTCCCAGGACTCGAAGCCTCCCCTCACCCCGGCAACGACTCTCACGCCCTCCGGCACTGAAACCCGCGTCCTCGGAAACTTCCGATCGACCTCACGAAGGGGCCAGTACAACAACGTCACCTCGTGGCCCATCCTCGTAAACGCCGCCGCCAGCTCAACTGGCCTGGTCGCCGACGGAACGTAGTAGATGTCCTGAGGATTGGCCATTACTATTTTCACTACAGCACCTTGAGAATCCCTCTCAACATCTGCTCCGACATCTGCTCCCAAGAACGCTGTCGTGCGACATCTATGTACGTCTGTGGATTGAACTGCCCGCTGCCTCTCATCCGAAGAATGGCCTCCACCTTCGTAATAAACTCGTCCGCATCGTCAGCCACCCAAACCAGGCTCTCGTAGAACCGAAGCACGTCCGGAATGCGCGTCGTGATTACCGGCTTGCCCGCCGCAAAATACTCCAAAAGCTTCACAGGGCTGATCTTCTTGGTCGCCTCGGTAACCCTATACGGCATCATACAGATGTCAAAAAACGCCAGATATGCCGGAAGAGACCTATATGGTTTAAGGCCCAGGTAGTGAACGTTCCTCAAATCCCTGCGCCCCGAGTAGCTCCGCTGAAATGGCCCAAGCAAGACGAAAGTCCATCCCGGCCGACGCCTAGCCACGCTCTCGATCAACTCCGCGTCGATCCGCTCGTTCAAACTACCGAAATAGCCCAACACAGGCCCCCGCGATCTCGGGAAGTCGCGGGGCCGGTCCGGAGTGTGCCTTGCCACGGCATTGAACAACTCGAAATCGACGCCACAAGGTATGTATTCCACATTCTTATGAAGACTTCTCATTCTCTCGTAAAGTGAGTAGGTTCCGGTTGAGACGAACGCCGCCGCCTTCAGCACCTTCGCCTCTTTCTTGTTGGCATCTTTCGGAGCGATCGAGAACTCGACGAATTCGTCCATGACATCGTAGATCACCGCGCGATATGGCATGGCACGGACGAGCCGATCGTTGAACGGGAAGTTGAGCCATAAAACGGGCTTCGCCATTCGCAACTTGATCGCCGCCTCTCTCAAATACGACACCCACAGCAGGCGATTCATGGCCCGGATGAGCCCGACCTTGTTCTCGCCCGGAAGGCAAAGCGGGGCGAAGACGGTCAGACTATCGGTTACCTGCTTGATCCTACGTCCCCGCCAAAGTTGCGATTCGCCGACTATATGGTGCACGGGCACGGGAGAAAGAAAACAGACATCGAACTTGGCCGAAAGTCGCGATGCGAAGTGCTGTGGGCGCTGCCACACGTCGTACCACTGAAGGATTGAGGCCAGTATGAACTGAGGCGGCGCCTCATCACTCGCCCTGTTCCTGCGGGCAAACAGCCAAGCCCGCACGGCATTAATCGGACACATGAACAATAGGTGCAAAAGCGGCCTGACCGACAGAGCAAGCATTGAGAACACGCCACCCAGGCCAAGCTTTCGCCTAACGTTATCCTGCAACTGATCTAACCCCCGGTTTTGATAGCCTAATCATCTGTTAGAGACACAACCGTTAGTATCTTGGCAACGTGGTATTAGGTCAAGCAGCTGACGAGAGGAGTGTTCGTAATGGCTCGATGTGGACGTTTTGATGCTCGCGGTCTGGGCTTGGATTAGGAGTCATAGGCTACAAAGCCTCGAGAATCTGAGAATCGGCCTCGATGCAATTTGACGGCATTGCCGAATGCCCTGACGGGGCATAATTTGAGTAGCCGTAGGTGCAACCTACGGATCAACGCCAAAGAAGAAAAGGAAAACAGCCCTGAAAGGGCTGAACATAGCCCTATGGAGGAGCTG
>QMNL01000168.1 GCA_003647755.1 Candidatus Coatesiibacteriota bacterium | reverse complement strand
TCGCCATGGGAGGATAGGCCGGGCTGGCTGGCGAGAGAGCTGGCGAAGCACCCCCGGTCGGTTCATCAAGAGAGACTATGCGATACGTAACCCGGAGAGTCTGGTTACCGAGGCCAAGAGCATTATGGATTTTCAGCAGCACCTCTATCTTCCGCTGCCCTATAAGAAAATGGCTTGGGTGGAGATGCCGATCACGAGCGGGTTCGGTCAGGGTCAGGCGACCATGCTTCAGCTCGACGGTTGGTCATTCGTCTCGGCAGGAGACAAGGCCCTGGTTGAGGCGGCTCCGGGTCGATGGGGCGCAGCGTTTTGGTCCCACGAGTCTGGGCATCAGTATTGGGGCCACGTCCTTGCGTGGCGTGCGTCGAGAGATCAGTGGTTCTCTGAGAGCTTCACGGAGCAGCAGTCTGCGATGTATATGCAGGCTTCCAGGGGCGATGAGCCTTACAAGAGGAAGATGAAGGAGTGGCATGACTATGCAATGTTCGCCTACGAGAACGGCCCAATAGCCATGTCCCAGCGCCGGACCGGTCAAGTTGGTGGGTGGACTGGGATGTATCACAAGGGGCCGTGCGTACTTAACATGCTGCGTAAGAACATAGGCGACAAGGCGTTCATCTTGTTCGAGCGGAATCTGCTCAACTCAATGTATTGGAAGAACGGTGCGACAAGCGACGTCCAGCAGGTCTTGGAGCAGACGCTCGGCAAACAGAACATGAAGGCCATATATGGCACGGACAACATGCGCTGGTGGTTTGACCAGTGGATTTACGGCATGGGTATCCCGAGCTACGAATACGGCTACAAGATATCTGGGAACACTGCAAAGATAAGGATCAAGAACTTGGGGGATTACAAGATAGGCGGAGATGCGGCCAAGCATTTCAGGGTTCGGATCCCTCTGTGGGTGCACCTAAAATCTGGGGAACAATACGCAATACCGATTTTGTTGACTGGTGAGAAGACGGTAGAGGAGTTTGAGGTGAAGTTGAGAGGGCCTGCCAGGAAGCTCGTTCTGAACGAGTTTGGTGCGGTTCTCGTGCGCAAGATCAAGAAGACTAGGTATAACAAGGTAAAATAGAGATTTGGTTGTTTGAACTCCTCCTTTGTGTGAGGGGCAGTGAACGCTGCCCCATTTCGCCTTTTGCCGCCAGGTGATTGTCGCCTGGCGGCCTGAGGCAGGTGGTGAGAGATATGCTGAGACGCTTTCTTATTAGGTTCTGCCTGACGCTTATGGCAGCGCTTTTGTGCGCTGGTTGCGGCGTTACTTACCTGGGCTACGACAATCTTGATGCATCGGGCAAGAGGACATTTGACGAGATACGCTACATAGCCACGAACAAGGAGCTGGCAGAGTTCGTCGAGCTGAGGCCGGAGCAGCGGGCCAAATGGCTTCGGGAGTTTTGGAAGCGGCGGGATCCGACGCCGGACACGCCTGTCAACGAGTATAAGCTCGAGCACTATAAGCGGCTTCGTTACGCTCAGAAGAAGTTCCGCTGGGGTAGGACGCCAGGCTGGAAGACTGACCGGGGGAAGATATTCATCAAGTATGGGCCTCCGAACTACGTGGAGTTAAAGCCGATGGGTGACGTAGCACTCATGGGTGGGTGGTATTCGAAGCCTTATGAGAGGTGGGTTTATGATTACATCCCGTATGTGGGGACAGATATAAAGTTCCTCTTCGTTGATGTTCACATGACGGGGGACTATGAGCTTGCGAGCTCGATCAAGGATACGGCGAACACTCCTGAGCAGAAGGTTCAGGCCGCCAGGGCCGATCTGGCTTCCCAGCAGCAGACTTCTGCGTTCGACGACTTTCATGCTGAGCAGACTTCCACTGGCGACCTGAGGGAGAAACAGGGGGACTACAGTTACAGGCGCAGCACCCGAGCCGGAGGCGGCGAGTGGGAGACCAAGGCCCAGGGGACGACTCTGTCCGAGGAATCGGTCATCGATATCGAGCAGGGCGTGAACGATCCGTTCAAGGCGGCTGTGCCAATCACACCGGAGGAGGCCACGCTTGACCTGGAGGTCGGGGTCCTGACGTTCGCTTCGCCGGGCCGGAGTAACATGGAGGAGTTCGACTTTGTCATTCCCAACACGGACCTTGAGTTCAGGCCCGACGACAACGGTGCCTTCAAGGCCGAGATCGTAATTTCAACCCGTCTATACGATTCCAAGCGGCGTTTGGTTGGCGGGACAGTTCGCCGTCGCTTCGCCGTGGAGGAGCTCGAGGAGAACACCACTGCTCAGGACAGGTTCTTCATCTACATCGCTGGTGCGCTGCTGGAGTCCGGGCTCTACGAGATTGAGGCGGTTGCTGTTGACCAGAACTCCAAGCGGTATGGTTACGTCCGCAAGAGCTTCGAGGTGAGGATAATCGAGCCGCACCATCTGAGCCTTTCTAGCATCGAGCTGGCCTCATCTGTGAGGCATGCCGAGGAGCTGTCGATGTTTGTCAAGCACGGCTTCGAGGTCCTGCCCAACCCAGCCGGCGTCTATCGCATGGGTGGGGTGCTGAGCGTCTATTACGAGATATACAGTCTCGGCGTTGCCGGCGATGGTGCACCGAAGTTCATGATTCAATACTCGATCTCGCCCCGCGAGGACCCCGATAAGGTCATCTTCCGCTACAAGTTCCTTGCGCCTCGTGAGGGCGGTCGGGATCAGATGCAGGTGTATCGGCTGCCCCTTAGGCCGGACATCATCGATCCCGGTGAATACACGTTGCGCGTGCGAGTGGTTGACGTTGTCGAGGGCGTGGAGCTTCTCTCGCGCAGAGATTTCGAGGTGATTGAGTAGGCGATGGCAAGCAGGCTAGACGGTAGCGATCACGAGCTGATCAGGCTGGAGCAGGTGTCGAAATCCTACAGAATGGGCAGGCGAGAGCTTCAGGTCTTGCACGGCGTCTCGCTTTTGGTGCACGATAATGAATATGTGGCGATAATGGGGCCTTCGGGCTCGGGGAAGACTACATTGATGAACATACTCGGATGCCTGGACAGGGCCACGACTGGCAGGTATCGTTTGGAGGGCGAGCCGATTGACGAGAAGAGCGACAGGGACCTGGCGAGGATAAGGTGCAACAAAATTGGCTTCGTATTTCAGACGTTCAACCTGCTTGCAAGGACTTCGGCGCTTCGGAACGTTGAGCTGCCCATGCTATACAAGGGCGGATCACGGCGTATGCGAAGAAAGAGGGCACTTCAGATGCTTGATCTGTTGGGGCTCGGCGAGAGGGTTAAGCACAAGCCCAACGAGCTTTCCGGTGGGGAGCGGCAGAGAGTGGCCATCGCGAGGGCGCTTGCGAACCACCCAAGCTTAATACTGGCCGATGAGCCTACCGGTAACCTCGACAGCAAGGCCGGCGACGAGATAATGCACATCTTCGCTGACCTGCACGCCCAGGGCAATACGCTCATCGTGGTAACTCATGAGCAGAGCGTAGCGATGCACGCTGACAGGATCATTAGACTGCTCGACGGAGAGGTGGTCTCCGACGAGCGAATCGAGAAAGGGAACTAAAGCGATGCTTGCAGCAGCAACCCTGGCCTCGATCTCCACGGCGTCCGTGGGAACTATCTCAACCAGCGCAACGGCCGCCTCGAGCATGGCGACTCTTTCAACCGCGGCATCGCTCGTGCACAAGGCCGCGGCCGCTACTCCTACGCCCCCGCCCGGGCCCGTATCGTTCTGGCACTCAATGGGCTTCTCGGCTGCCGGGGGCCAGGTGATGGAGCTGTTCAAAAGCGGCGGGCCGTTCATGTGGCCAATCCTGTTTGCCTCGTTCATCGGTGTGATGTTTCTGGTTGATCGGCTGGTGAGCCTCTCACGGGAGGCGAGGGCCACCAACAAGATGCTGAAGTCGTTGAACTCGCTCGCGTCGGAACCTGATGTCGATGCGGGACGGCTCGAGGCAACGTGCAGGCAGTTTGAGAGGTCTCCCATAGCAACGATGACGGTTGCGGGGCTGGAGAAGATCGAGGTGGGAGAGATTCGGAACATCGAGAGCGCCATCGAGCGGGCAGGTCAGGCCGAAATGGGTCGTCTGGAGAAGGGGCTTCCCGCGCTCGCCAGTGTCTCGAACATTGCGCCACTTATCGGCTTCCTCGGCACAGTTTGGGGCATCATACTTGCTTTTCATGTCATCGGCCTCAAGAAGGTAGTCAATCCTCAGGACATCAGCGAGGGAATATCTCAGGCTCTCATCATGTCCGCAGCTGGGCTATCAGTCGCCATACCGGTAGCTGGAGCCTACAATTACTTCACGACACGAGTCGGCAGAATCGCCGTGATGATGCACGAGGGAGCATATATTCTAACTGTCCTGTTCTCGATGATGGTCGGCGACTTGGCCGAACCTGGCAAGGTCCCTGCGGCCGAAGAGTCCGAGAGACCGGCGGCCAAAGGAGGCGATGAGTGATGAAGGCTGCGCTCTTTCTTGAGCAGAAGCGGAGACTCGATCGAAAGCAGCTTATACTTGCTGCTATTATTGCAGTCTTATTTCATCTATGGCTGTTGTACTTCACGTTCCCTGTAAGACCAGCCCCAACCTACGAGGAGATAAAGCACCACGTCAGAATCAGGCGTTGGCGGCCGCCGGAGAGGGAGAAACCGAAGGTCAAGCCACCACCTCCGAAGAAGAAAGTGAAGAAGGCCAAGTTCATCATTCCAGTGCCAGACCCGACGCCGAATGAGCCGGAGGAGATACAGCCGTTAGAGCCTGAACCCCAGATCGAGGAGATCCCCCCGGACGAGGATTTCGTGTGGGGAATCCCCGAGGCGCCTGACGTCGAGGTAGGCCAGGAGCAGGAGCAGGAGGCAAAGATCTACAATCAATGGGAGGTCAGCCGGCAGCCCGAGGTCCTTAAGGAGGTGAAGCCGAGCTATCCCACTCTCGCACAGCAGGTAGGGAAGGAGGCCGTGGTGGTTCTAATGCTTGCTGTCGATGAGAAAGGCAATGTTGTGAGCCACCAGGTGCTCCACGCGACGGGCGATAAGTTCAAGCAGCAGTTTATCAAGGAATCTGTGATGGCCGCCTATAAGTACAAGTTCAAGCCCGCGATTCAGTC
>QMNL01000167.1 GCA_003647755.1 Candidatus Coatesiibacteriota bacterium | reverse complement strand
GCCCAGCTCAGCTGCCGTCCTGTCCGTTATCCTTCTCGTCAATCGTGGAAGTCCTGTAACCGCAGTTTTTATTGATGCAGATGTAGATAGGACGGTCAGAGCCTCTTTCATACTTGGTTACCATCAATCCACCACACTGCGGACATTTCTGGGATATTGGCTTGTCCCAGACCGCGAACTTGCAGTTGGGGTAGTTGCTGCATCCATAGAATATCTTGCCCCTTCTGGTCCTCTTCTCTGTAATGTAACCCCCGCATCCCTTCTGAGGGCAATTCACGCCGATGCTGATCGACTTGGTGAACGTGCACTTAGGATATGCAGAACAAGCGAGAAACTTTCCGCTCCGACCGAGCTTTATCACCAATTTCGAGCCGCACCTCGGACAAGTCTCATGCACCTCCTCCATTTTCACGACTATCATCTCGCCGGTCTGCTTGTCTATTCGGACTGGCTTTGTGTTCCGACAATCGGGATAGCCTGAGCAGGCCAGAAAACTCCCATACCGCGATTGCTTGAGAACCATCTCCTTGCCGCACTTGTCGCATGTTATCTTGCTTTTCTTGGGCTCGATAACCTTCAGGTTGCCAAGAGTGTCGTAAACCACATCTTTGGCCGTCTTGCACTTAGGATACGCAGAACACGATAGGAACCAGCCCTTTCTCCGGCTCCACTTGAGCACCATCTTGCTGTTACAGTTCTCGCACCTGAACTCCGTCTCCTGTTGTGGCACCGCCATGTTCTTTTCTGCCTGTTTGACAGCTTTGGAGAAATCGCTGTAAAACTTGCCGACAGCCTCCTGCCAGTCGAGCTTGCCCGCCTCAACCTCGTCGAGCTGCTTCTCCATCTGTGCAGTGAAGTGGATGTCCATCACTCGCTTGAAATTAGCGATTAGCAGCCTATTCACGAGCAGGCCAAGCGGTGTTGCCTTAAAGGCTCGCTTCTCCATCTGAACGTACTCTCGCATCCGGATGGTGTTGAGAATCATGGCATAGGTGCTCGGGCGTCCGATCCCGGCCTCCACCAGCGCCTTGATGAGCGTGCTCTCCGTGTAGCGAGGCGGTGGCTCCGTGAAATGCTGCTTCTTCTCGAGCGACTTGAGCTCTAACTCGTCGCCCAATTCAAGAGCTGGCAGCAACACATCCTTCTGGAGCTTCTTGTGATGATTCAGCTCCTCGTAAATGCGCTGAAATCCGGGGAATGTCCGAACAGAGCCTTGCGCTTTGAATATGAAATCGCCGGCCTTCAGCTGCACAATTGTCTTATCGAAAAGCGCTGGCTTCATCTGGCTGGCAACAAACGCGGCCCAGATCAGTCGATAGACCCGGAACTGGTCCTTTGACAGGTAATTCTTGACGAGATCGGGTCTCCGCATCACGTCAGTTGGCCGTATCGCCTCGTGAGCCTCCTGTGCACCTCGAGGTGATTTGAACCTGTTTGGCTTGGCCGGAACGTAATCCTTGCCGAACATCTCATCAATCAGGTGCCGAACACTCGAAAGCGCCGAATTAGCGACCCTAGTGGAGTCTGTCCTCATGTAGGTGATCAGACCTACCAGACCTACATCCTCCAGGTCCACACCCTCATAAAGACTCTGGGCAAGGCTCATAGTCAGCCTTGCTGAAAGCCGCAAGTCGGACGATGCGGACTGCTGCAACGTGCTGGTGATAAGCGGCGGCGGCGGGGGCTGTTTCTTCTCGGTTTTCTTGAGCCCAGAGACAACAGCCAGACCGCTCTTCATGATCTTGTCGTATATCTCCTGCGCCGCATGGTCGTCTGGGATTTTGGCGGCCTTACTTCCGATCTTGACCAGCTCGGCCTGAAACTCCCGTCCACTCTTGGTCCTGAAAAGGCCCTGTATGGTCCAGTATTCCTCCGGAATGAACTCCCTGATGGCCTTCTCCCGCTCGCATATCATCCTTAATGCGACCGACTGCACCCTGCCCGCTGAAAGGCCCTGACGAACTTTGTGGCTTAAGAGTGGACTGATCTGGTAGCCAACAAGCCTATCGAGCACCCGACGTGCCTGCTGAGCATTTACCTTGTTGATGTCGATCGATCGCGGCTCGGACATCCCTCGCTCGATGCCTGCCTTTGTGATCTCCGTGAACAGCACTCGGAACACTCGCTCATCCTCGCAGCCAAGCTCCTGATATAGATGCCAACAGATCGCCTCGCCCTCCCGGTCCGGGTCAGCCGCAAGATAGACCTTGTCCGATTTCTTGGACAGCGAACGAAGGTCCCTGATTATGGGAACCTTGTCCTTCACCACCTCATACTCGGGTGTGAAACCATTGTTGACGTCAACGCCCAGCCGCCTCCGAGGCAGGTCCTTGACGTGCCCCGCGGAGGACTTGACGATGAACGCCTTGCCCAAATACCGGTTTATTGTTTTGGCTTTTGCTGGTGACTCGACGATTACAAGCGACTTGCTGGACATACTACTCCACTTCAAAAACTTCTGCGCGAATACACATATTGACTAAGTGCCCATCTCCCACGCTGCAAGATAGGCTCGCTGCTCCTCGGTAAGAGTATCTATTGAGATTCCCATTGTGGCAAGCTTTGAAGATGCAACCATATCATCGATCTCTTTGGGAACCTCGTGAACCCCAATCGAAATGTTACCCTTGTTCTTCACGAGATATTCCGCACAGAGCGCCTGGTTGGCAAAGCTCATGTCCATGACGGAAGAGGGATGCCCCTCGGCAGCAGAGAGGTTTACAAGCCTGCCATCAGCAAGGAGATATATCCGCCGACCATCCTCCAACTTGAACTCCTCAACAGACCGCCGAATGCCTCTCCTCTCGACCGCCATCGCGTCGAGAGCCTCGATGTCGATCTCCACGTTGAAATGACCCGTGTTGCAGACAATCGCTCCATCCTTCATCGCCTCGAAATGCTTGGCTGCTATGACCTTGATGTCGCCTGTCGCAGTCAAAAAGAAATCCCCGATCTTCGCTGCCTCGGACATCGGCATCACCCTGAAACCGTCCATCGCTGCCTCGAGAGCGCGAACAGGATCTACCTCCGTTATTATCACCCGGGCGCCCAGACCCTTTGCACGCATTGCCGCGCCTCGCCCGCACCAACCGTAACCGCAGACCACGAAATCGGTTCCAGCAACCAGCCGATTGGTCGCTCTCATTATCCCGTCCATTGTGCTCTGGCCAGTGCCATACCTATTGTCGAACAGGTGCTTCGTGTCCGCATCATTGACCGCAATCATGGGAACTTTCAGCGCACCATTCTTGGCCAAACTCCTGAGCCGGATGACTCCTGTCGTAGTCTCCTCCATCCCACCAATGATGTTCGGAAGAAGATCCTGACGTTCCTTATGGAGCGTCGAAACAAGGTCTGCACCATCGTCAATCGTTATGACCGGCTTCATATCGAGAACGCTGTGGATGTGCTTGTAGTAGGTCTGCTTGTCCTCGGCGTGAATAGCAAACACTGACATCCCAAGGTGCTCAACGATCGATGCTGTAACGTCATCCTGAGTGCTAAGCGGGTTCGAGGCGCAAAGCCCAACCGTCGCACCGCCCGCCTTCAGAACATCCATCAGGTTTGCAGTCTCGGTCGTTACGTGCAAGCACGCGCCGATCGTCATACCCTCAAAAGGCCTCTCCTTCTCGAAACGTGCCTTGATCAAGTCCAGCACCGGCATCTTCATGCGAGCCCAATCAATGCGAAGCTTACCCGCCTCGGCCAGCGAAATATCCTTTATGTCGTAGTTCATCGAGTAATCCTCCGATATCCGTTCAGTTGTAGTGTCATTTCACCTTGCAGGCGGTGAGAAGATCGTCAACTTTGTCAGTTTTCTCCCATGTGAAGTCCGGATCATTCCGACCAAAATGCCCGTATGCCGCTGTTTTCTTGTATATAGGCCTCCGCAAGTCAAGCATCTTGATCATCCCATTCGGCGTTAGATCGAATACCTCCCGAACAGCCTTCTTGAGCGTCGCATACGAGACCTTCCCTGTCTGAAACGCATCGATCATCAGAGACACCGGCTCGGCAACACCTATCGCATAAGCCATCTGGACCTCGCACTTCTTCGCCAAGCCAGCCGCCACGATGTTCTTCGCAATGTATCTCGCCATGTATGACCCCGACCGATCGACCTTCGACGGGTCCTTCCCAGAGAAAGCCCCGCCTCCGTGGCTGCCGACGCCGCCATACGTGTCAACAATTATCTTCCTTCCCGTAAGACCCGTGTCCGCCGACGGCCCGCCCATGACGAACCTGCCAGTTGGATTTACATAGTACTTGGTGTTCTTCCTCAGCTCGGGTGCAATAACCGGCTCAATAACGTGCTCAACCACGTCCTCCGTAATGTCCTTGATGTTGACCTCAGGACCGTGCTGAGTCGATATTACGATAGTGTTAGCCTCGACAGGTGTGCCATTCTTGTACCTCACGGTTACCTGGCTCTTGCCATCCGGCCGAAGGTAGTCAACGATGCGCTTCTTACGAACCTCCGCCAATCGCATCGCAAGCTTGTGCGCAAGCATGACCGGCATAGGCATCAGCTCCTCCGTCTCGTCCGTCGCATACCCAAACATCAAGCCCTGGTCTCCGGCGCCGCCAGGATTTACGCCCAACGCAATATCCGGCGACTGCGGATGTATCGAGGTCAGGACCGCGCACGTCTGATAATCGAAACCATACTTCGCATGCGTGTATCCGATGTCCTTGATAGTCTCCCGAACGATCGACGGTATATCCGCATAGCAATCCGTCGTGATCTCGCCCGCGACCAACGCTAGCCCCGTCGTCAAAAAAGTCTCACACGCAACTCGTCCCATCGGATCACAGGCGAAGACCGCATCCAGGATCGCGTCAGATATCTGGTCAGCCATCTTGTCCGGATGACCCTCCGTTACTGATTCTGAAGTAAATAAAAAGTCTGTTCTCGGCATTTTAACCTCCAGTCAGAAGCCGTTATTAATACCGCCGCAGCCAAACTCCCACGACGGACTGCATTCCATCGAAAGACCCACGCGCCTCTCTTTGCTGACACAAGTTAAGGGAAAATACCACCTCATTTGGGGATGTCCAGTCGCAAAATCACTGAACGG
>QMNL01000166.1 GCA_003647755.1 Candidatus Coatesiibacteriota bacterium | reverse complement strand
TTCAGGAGACGCGCCCTAACGCTCTTTCTCGTTCTGATTGCGTTCGGGGCGCTGCTCGTCGCGCTTTTATATGGCGAGGGGACATATCTCGATCGGGCTTATTGCCTCCCAGCCTACATGGCGATAGCAGTGCTGGCGGGGCTTGGCGCCGCCGAGGTCGTCCTCTTCCTCGCTGGACGCCAAAAGACGACCCCAACGGCCGCACGGCGAAAGCTTGCGACTGCGGTCTCGATCGTGCTCATCGTCCTGCCGATTACTCTCTTGGCCTCGAACTACCATAGGTGCGACAGCTCGAGGAACTACTACGCCTACTGGCACGGACTCAATCTCCTCAAGACCATGCCACTGAACTCCACGTTCTTCGGCGAGACCGACACGGCGCTCTTCCCACTTTACTACCTCAAATTCGTGGAAGGCCGGCGGCCTGACGTGAATCTCTACGATCGAAAATGGCGAGTTATAGAGTATTTTGACCAAAATGACCCTCAAGCATCCTACAACCGCGAGATGCGAATTATAGAAAACTCGCACAACGCGCCGGTCTTCTACGCTGAGTATCCCTCCGTGCCGGCCATCAACATCAAGCTCTTCGGCATACTGCTCGAGGCCTTCCTGACTGAACCGCTCACGGGGACTATCGATTTTCAACGGCTCTATTCCAACTTCCTGGTTGAGCCCAAAAAGGATATCTACATCGATAAGTGGACGCGGGAGGCGCGGGCCAAGTATTTTCTTCTGTGGGGACACCAATGTCAGCTTCAGGGCGACCTCGCCGGCGCAAGGTTACACTTTGAGGAGGCACGCCTCCTCGGTTTTGAGAACGCAGGCTTGATGAATAACCTCTCCATCTACCTCCAGCGAGCCGGGATGGCCGACCAGGCGGTATCTGCGATGCAGAGAGCGGTAGCGCTGCGTCCCCATAGCGCCGCGTTTCTCACTAGACTCGGGCTTCTTTACTATAAGCTCAAGAGGTTCAAGGAGGCGATATCGGCGCTTGACAGGGCTCTTGCCATCGATGATCGCAACCCGGACGCCGCTATCTATCTCGGGAACGCTTATATGTTGCAGGGCGACCTCGCAAACGCCGAGATGTGTTTCAAGAAGACGCTCAAGATAATGCCGCACAACACTCAGGCGCACAACAACCTCGGGTTCATATACAAACGGCAGGGCAAATACGATATGGCTGCCAAGCACTTCAAGCAGGCTGTCCGTATTGGCACGCACTCCTACCTGCCATACTTCAACCTCGCCTCGGTCTATGCCCTGAAGGGGGATACGGACAATGCGCTCAAGTGGCTGAAGCGCGGACGGAGGTATATGAGCAAAGACATTGTTGAATCTATACGAAAGCAGAAGGATTTTGATAGTATCCGAGGCGATCCCAGGTTTGGCAAAATCCTGAGCCCGAACAATTAAGGTTACAGAGTCTGAGAGATTGACATGAAGGATTGGGAAGCAGCATCTGCGAGGGTTGTGTCCAACAAAGCGGCAGCAGCGGGGGTTTTCCTCCTTGCCATCCTGGTGCCCGGTGCTGGACATCTCTATCTCCGGCGGCGAAAGAAGGCTCTGCTGTTGGCCAGTATCATTATCGTTACGTTCGTTCTCGGCGTTCACCTCCAGGGCAAGCTCTTCACATTCGAGAAAGGCCAGAGCGGCTCCGAGACGCTGATCAACTCCATCGGGTCGCTGGCGGGACTGGGAAGCGGGATTCTCTACTTCATCGCAGTTGGGTTCGGGCTCGCGAAGGGCCAGATTGACCAGCCAACCTTTGAGATCGGCATCACCTTCCTATTGAGCGCGGGACTGTTCAACATCCTGGCTGCCGTCGATGCCTATCGCTGCTCCATCGGCTACGATTACGACGCTGCCGAGGCGGCCCGGCTCCAGGCCCAGAAGGAAAAAAAGGCCAAAAAGAGGGCCAGAAGAGAAAGCTCTCGCCGAGATAAGGAACACAAATGACACATTTTCTCTGTCTGATATACCTATCGTTTGCTATATCGACGGTCGTGGCGACAACGGCGACCAACGATCCAGCCAAGATCCTCAAGCGAGCTGCGAAGTACTTCGGACTGATGACTGTCGGCTCCATTGCGGTCGGCTGGTTGATGTTCCTCTTATCGCCATAAAAATCAAAGGACATTTGGAGGTCTGACATGACGGTTGAGTACAAGAACTACATAAACGGGAAGTGGGTAGAGAGCGCCTCGGGCAGGACCTACGAAAACCGAAATCCCGCAAACGCGGACGAGCTGATCGGTATCCACCAGAGGTCGAACGCGGATGACGTCGATCGCGCGATGCGGGCGGCACGTGCGGCGCAGAAGAAGTGGGCGCTCGTGCCAGCGCCGAAGCGGGGGGAGCTGATGTTTAGGGTCGGCGACATCCTCAAGCGCCGGAAGGAAGAGATCGCCCGCGATATGACTCGTGAGATGGGCAAGGTCATAGTGGAGACCAGAGGCGATGTTCAGGAGGGGATCGACATGGCCTTCTACGCCGCCGGCGAGGGTAGAAGGTCCTTCGGGCAGACCGTTCCTGCCGAGATGCCCAACAAGTTCGCAATGTCGGTCAGGATGCCTGTTGGCGTTGTGGCTGCGATAACGCCCTGGAACTTCCCCGTTGCGATCCCGACCTGGAAGTCGTTTCCGGCCATCGTCTTGGGCAATGCGGTCGTGATAAAACCCGCGACGCTCACCCCGCTGTCGGTTATTCACCTGGCCGAGGTCTTCGAGGAAGCAGGGCTGCCAGCAGGCGTCTTCAACGTCGTTACGGGGTCCGGGGCCGAGATCGGCGATGACATGGTTACGCATAAAGAAGTCAACCTTATCTCATTCACAGGCTCAACGAAGATAGGGACTGCTATCAGCGTAACCGCCGCCAAACACGGAAAGCGAGTCTGCCTCGAGATGGGCGGCAAGAACGCTATCATGGTGATGGACGACGCAAAGCTTGATCTCGCTCTCGAGGGCGCCTTGTGGGGCGGTTTTGGCACAACGGGGCAGCGGTGCACAGCCACCAGCAGGATAATAGTTCACAAGAAAGTCGCTCAAGAGTTTACTGACAGGTATGTAACACAGGCTGAGAAGCTGAGGCTTGGCTCAGGCCTCGATCCGAACGTCGATGTTGGCCCGCTCGTGAGCGAAGGCCAGCTCAAAACCGTTCATTCCTACGTCGAGATCGGCAAGGCCGAGGGTGCCGAACTCCTGACCGGCGGCGAGCGATACACCGGACCGGGCTGTGAGAAAGGCAGCTTCTACAAGCCAACAATCTTCTACAACGTGAAGCGCGACATGAGGATCGCCAAAGAGGAGATATTCGGCCCGGTCGTCTCAATAATCGTAGTCGAAGACCTTGACGAGGCGATCGACATCTGCAACGACACGGAGTATGGCCTCTCTGGCGCGATATACACTCAGGATGTCAACAAGGCCTTCGTGGCGATGAGAGATGTGCACACGGGCTTGTTCTACGTCAACGCGCCGACCATTGGCGCCGAGATACAGCTGCCGTTCGGAGGCACCAAGGGGACCGGCAACGGCCACAGGGAGGCCGGAACGGCCGCGCTTGACGTTTTCTGCGAATGGAAGGCCGTCTATGTGGACTTCAGCGGCAAGCTTCAGAGGGCACAGATAGACAACTTCGAGAAGTAATCCCTCGTTGTGAACATTCAAGTTCCCGGGCGGGTTCTTGAGACAGGATGATGCACGTGCAACGCGGCAGCCCTCGGACAACAAGCTGGACCCTGGGCCCGCCCAGTGCTTTTGCGCTTTGAACTTGCGACGGAGATGAAATGAGAATACTCGCCGTCGATACCTCGACCGAGGTCGGCGCAGTCGGCTTCTTGGACACAGATTCCGGGGCGGCTGGCGAGACCAATCTCGCGGTCAGCCAGACGCACTCGCAGCGCCTGTTGAGCAGCATCGATCACCTGCTTAACATGCTTGCCTGCGGGCTATCAGAGATCGATGTCCTCGGCGTGTCGATCGGGCCGGGCTCCTTCACGGGTCTGCGCATAGGCATCAGCATTATGCAAGGCCTGGCGATGGCCCAGGACAGGATGCTCACTCCCTTCAGCTCGCTCGAGGCCCTGGCCAACAACTACGCCGGCTCCCCTCATCTCGTATGCCCGATGATCGACGCCAGAATGGGCGAAGTCTTCACCGCCCTGTTCAGCTTTGACGGCGACAAGCTCCTTTTAGAGGCACACGAACGGGCTGCCCCGCCAGATGAGATCGTCCGCCTCGCCTCCGAAAGAGAGACCATATTCCTCGGAGACGGGGCGAATCTCTATGCCCAGACCATCACGAACGGCATGAGGGCCAAATACATCATAGCGCCGAGCCACCTCTCCCAGCCCCGGGGAATATGCGCAGCTCGCATCGTGGCCCAGACGGCTCGCGAACGAGGAGGTGTGGACCCGTCAAAGATCAGGCCAAAATACTTGAGAAAATCAAACGCCGAGCTCACCAGGGACAGTAACATGGACGCCGGTTCCATCAGCCCGACCTGAGATGTTTGCCCGTGGAGCCTAAAAACCCAGACGAGTTCTCGATCCGCAAGTTCCGCGATCGGGACCTCCCGGCCATATACGAGATCGAGCAGGAGATATTCACGCCGCCCTGGCCTCGTTCGGCCTTTCTCTACATAGCGAAGTCTGGCTGGGGCACGCGCGGCGAAATACTGCTGCTGGAGCATAAACCGCCCGATTCTAAGCCCACACCCGTCGGCTACACCTGCCTCATGTGGGAAGCGGGGATAGGCCACATCCTCAACCTCGCAATTCGGAAACCTTTCAGGGGCAGGAAACTCGGCGAGCGACTGCTCATAGCAGGAATACAGAGGCTCGTCGAGAAAGGCCTTTCAAAAGCCGTTCTAGAAGTCAGAAGCTCTAACAGCATCGCGAGAGAACTATACGAAAAACACGGGTTCACCCTTCACCACATCCAAAAAGGCTACTATCCAGACGGCGAGGATGGCCTTGTGATGGTCAAGCCGCTCGACCGAAAGTAGCGGTCCGACAGACTGACATAGGCCGTCCTACACCAACGGATGGCAACCTCAACTGCCGCCTGTCTGGTTTGGGGGGATTCCCCCAATAGTCAGATTAACGGCAAGACAGATGGTGGGATGAACACGCTTTGCCGCTGCGCAG
>QMNL01000165.1 GCA_003647755.1 Candidatus Coatesiibacteriota bacterium | reverse complement strand
GGGGTGCTTCTGGTACTGTGAGACTTGGTTCAGAAGGTCCTCGACCTCTGCGTGGCCACGGGTGACCTGCAACTGCCCGGGCTCATACAGGAAGCCGTGAGCGGGCTCTGTTCGGGGATATTGCACACGCCTTGGCATGATCAAACCCTCCTCCTTCTTCACCTCCGCATGGGAGGTGGGTTGCCACCAACGGCTCGCAACGCCTGCTCTATCCTTCCGCTGAAGAAGTCCTGGTACAGTGGATCGAGAACCATCGGCTGATCCATATCAAGAATGCCTTCATCTTGAGCCAGCCTGAACAAGCCACTATTAGCCGGTCTCAGCACCAGAAATGGAGGTTCATGCATCGCCTCCAAGCGCACAACCTCAACCTGAAGCAACTTGCCCAGCGTGGCATTCACCATCCATCCATCATTCAGTCCGCGGGAAGCCAGCAGCACCTGTGCATCAGGAAACGATAGGCCCAGGTATCTTCGCCAAGGGACGTCGAGCTCGATATCGTCATCTTCGTTGGACAATGCCAACAGAAATTCCCCTTCGTTTATTCGCGCATCTCTTGATGTGCGGGCAAACGTGAAGGCCAGGAGTTCGGCACCAGCATAACGAGGGTCCGATACGCGTACCTCGTCGATGCAGTTCTCGTAAACCCTCCCGTTTGCTGGCCATATCCCGCGGATTGAGAAAAAGTGGGCCTCTCGCTCGGCAACGGGAAGCGACCGACGCTGTCGGTACTCGAGCTCCTGACATGCCACATTCAGCTTCTCGAAGGCGATAAGGCTGCGAGCACGCTCTGGTACCCTCGTCTGCGGGGGTGGAGCTGCGCTGAATGGGGCCTTGCGCAGCGTAAGCCGATCCCGGTAATGCTCCCGCAGTCGCCTCACGATATGCTGCAACGCTCGTAGATGGACGCGTGTTGCATGCTTGATCCCCTCATACAGCTCGTCTCGCGTGTATGGCCGCCACCGTGATGGTTGATCCGGAAACTTTGGATCAAAATATCTCAGGAAAATCTTGTCCTGCCATAACTCATAAGCCCGCTCAAAGGGGATCTGGTCGCTCATGGGGGTGCTGAAGCCGAACGGCAGTTGGAATCGGTAAAGGTCACCATTCTCGTTGCGAACGGGAAAAAGTGTTTTGGCCGTCTCGAACAGGGAATAATCATGCGGAATCGGAAGGCCAAGAAGCAGTCGGACGACATCCTTCACGATAGTACCCGGCTGAGACTTGAACAGGTCTGGATCGGGCAAGACCTGGTCGGGGGGAAAGAGACGAATCAGGAGTTCGATCAGGTCCACGACCTCCGGGTGGTTCATGTGTCTCTCGAACATCCGCCGAAGCTGGCGGACCTCAAGCATGTCCCAGAAAAAGATATGCGATGAGACGCGGTCTGCTGCTGGCAGTCGACGGTTTGTATCCGAAACCTCCTCGAGCCACCGGGAGACGAGGGTGACGAACTCCACCAGGCGGGCCCGCTCTGTATCGGGGTTCATTGCGTCGACGCGGTCCACGACAAACACATGTTCTTCCGTTTGGGGTGGATCCCCCTGACTACGGCCCGGTGGGAAGTACACTCGGGCGGCGCCCATGGCGAACGTAATGCCGGAACCGGGATCGAAGTGGACCGTAATGAAGATGTTCTGGTCGCTCCATGCAGGCATAAGTGAGCATCTGCGCCCCTCAATAACGACCGGCTCGTTGGTGTGGAGTGCTTCGGCTCGCACCAACAGAGCTGGACGATCAGCGCGAAGCTGGTGGCTTGACGCCTCTGCGGCCTGCCACTCCGTAGTGCTGCATCTGATGGCCTCCCTCAAACTCTGCGTGGTCGCAATTCCGTTCTGGCGCAGAAGCTCGGCTTGTCCCTGATTGAGCCACGGCAGCCGGGAAAGATGGTTACAGTTTTCCGCCTCCTGCTTGCAGTATCGGACGTAGTCACATAGCTGGCACTTTGGCCCCACGTGCCAGGAGGCCTCTTCCGGTCTCTGCTCGAGAACCCGGAGTAGTCGTTCCTCGAAGAACTGCTTGACGTGGACCTGGTACACCTCGTAGGGGACCGGCACGAGGGTGTCCTGTAGGGCTGAAGTAACAGGATCTCTATCTCCTCTTGCTTCGTATTCACGAACAAGATTCCGGAAAGCGTTAGCATCATGGCTACCCGGCCAAATGAACCCCTCTGCGCTCACAGCGTATCGATCCGACAGTCCCTGTTCTGCCAATGCTGCCGCCAGCGAGAGCGCGTAGTAGGTGACTTCCGTAAAATGGCGAAGGGAAGGCTCGGCCGCCATTTTCACGTCAATCACGTGTAGCTCGAACTCCGGCACAGGATCAGGATCGCCGATAAGCGGATGTCCAGTCCCGCCGGGTCGAATCCATATGATGTCGGGACGAGCTCTTACGGTCTCCAAACCGTAGGTGTCGTATGCCTCTTGGAGACCCGGTGTGATATTTGACGGAACCTCGAACTCAGCTTCGATGATGGCAAATGGCGGGGTCTCACGCCGCAGGATTTCGAACAGGTTCTTGACCTTACCGAATGGCTTCCGACCAACAAGCTCATCGACCTCTTCCTTCTCGACATACTCGACGGCGTCCGGCAGTGAAACGTCGATAAGATCCTGGTACTTGTCAGCCTCCCACCGACGCCCGGCCGCCTTGATCAGTTCGATACCGGGTCGCTTGTAGGTATCGGCTTCGATGCCGAGAGAGTCTTTTTCGGCGTCGGATGCCAGCCGAAATCGAAGAAAGCGGTCACAATCAAACTTGAATGTGAGCGCGAGCGTGCCTTTGTCCAGCCGCGGCATGTCAGCTGCCTCCTCGTTCTCTTGTGCGATAGAGTGCCGTGTGAAGTGGCACGGACTCGTCGTCTGCCTTTCCCAGGACCGCCGACGCCACAATCATGGCCCGTTCCAGATTCAGGCGGTCTGGCTCTCGGAAGCCGATTCGTTTCTTATCACCGAGCTCCTTGGCGTAGGCATCCGCACGGCGTCTGGCATCGGCTATAGCGCTGCGCGAAACGACCACTGGGCAGGATTCTCCACCGGGCGCCTGTGCATCCTTGCGGCATACGAATATGGCATCCCACTTGATGGTTCCGTCGTAGGAATGGAGTCCCCCCTGACCCTCACCGCGAAGGGGCAAGACGGCGGTACACCTGAATCCCGATCTGGCCAGCGCCTCGCCTACAGCGTTCCACGCAGCAATGTGCTTGTGGTGATAGGTGAAGACAAAGACTCCATTCCGTTTGAGCACACGCTGGCATTCGGAGAAGATCCGCCGGAGTCTTTCACGATAAACCGTAGTCGACTCGTCGGCTCGGGAGGTCAAGGCGAGGTTCTCTCCGATGGGGGCCGCAAGGTGCGGATCATCGAATGGAGGTTCCGCCTCTCCAAGGGACTGGTGCCAGGCCAGGTAGAAGTCGGAGAGCTCCGAGTAGCTCAGATTATCGAAGTATGGAGGATCCGTGAGGATGAGGTCGATGGTTCCATCGGGGATCTCGGCCAGATCCTCGGAAGTCTTTGTGCGTATGGAAGCTCTTGAGGAGCCGGTCAGGACCTGCCAGGGATTGGCAGAAACCTCCGAGGCGTAAACGTGCTCTCCCGCCTTGGACGGAACGCGACCGCCTTTCGGGTCCAACTCGGTTGGGGCCTTGGCAAACGCCACCGCCTTGGTGATCTTGCTGAGGGTGTTCGGAAACGTGCCTCGCCCAATTCCCTCGAGCCATGGATTGATTTCCACCGGCCGCGTGATGTGCCGGTAGGAATGGATTGAGAACATAGGGCTTACACGGCGGTAACCGAAAGCATACGCCGTGTACATGCAGTTCGTGGTGAGATGCTCGCTGAAGGCCATAGCAAGGATGCACCGGGCGCGAGGCTCATCCACCGCTGCGATGGCCTTGCCGTGCAGGGTCAGATGTAGCAACTGCCGATCATTGAAAAGGTCTCGATACCTTCTGAAGCCGTGGATGATCGGTCGCTGGTCTGAGCGGCCATCTGTCGGGATCTCGCGCATCGGCGCAAACGGACCCTCGGAGTCCTCAATCTCATTGAGAAGGCGCGAGGCCTTTCCGTAGCGAATACGGTCTCCTTTCGTCGCCTTCTTGAAATGCCGCGTTACGCCACCTGGGTTTCGCTCGATGTATTCTTGGGCAAACAAGCGCCACTTCGGGGGCGTCGGACTATCTCCACGATCAGCGAGACCCGTTATGTCGCCACATGCGGGACAGCGAACCTTTCCACGATTGAGGGTGCCCTGAGCGATGCGGGTCCGGGTCCCGCACCTACAGCGGATTTCCTTCCGCTCTATGGGAAGCTCGTGGACCTCGTGGCATGCCTTACAGAAGGCCCACTGGATCCCCTTCTCCTTGCTGGACGCCAACTGGAAATGCGGATGGATCTCGAATGTGGTCCCGCAAGAAGGACAGGTGCGACACTCCACCCAGAAGTGATGCAAGACCTCGTACTCCCGGCCTTTGACTTTCGTCCTGTGGAAAGGTGCCAGCTGGGCAGCAATGGAGGCGCAGAGCTCGGCAATCTCCTCGCTCTCGGGATCGTAGGCAGCTGCTTCCAGTTCGAATCTCGTGATGAACGTGGCTACCGGGTCGATGTCGTATCCGATCACGTGGGCGCCACAGCGCATGGCTTCCACCAGGCTGGTTCCCCCTCCGACGAAGGGATCCAGGACCACCGCGCCGTCCAGCGGCACCTCACCCAGGAAGGTGTCCCAAAAGCGGTTCGCTTCATCAGCATCAAGCGAAAGACCGGTCAAAATTGACCGGAACTGAGAACCGAGGCGTCGGGCGAACCAGCGGTGAACCCGATAGAGCGGGTTCGTGCATTGACCTTCACGCATGGCAAGTTCAGCGATGTCGGCAATCGGAAGTGCGCCCGACTCAAGCAGGGTCGTGTCTGTGAAGCCGTGAAAGTGAGAGCGCGTGACGTCCTCTTGAACCACCCGGCGCTTCTGGGATGCGGATTGCACGAGCGTCATGATCCGCCTCCCTTCGCCGCCGGCAGGCTTTCCGTGCGGAGCATGATTAAGTCCTGGTCAAGGCCGTGCCGTAGCGTATCGAGCCGTTTAGAGACCGCGACCAGATGAGCCGCGGAAATAGGGCTCAGGCGGAACGGGAACAGGCTCGTGGAATCGAGGACCGTTCTCAGAGCCACCGAACCGTT
>QMNL01000164.1 GCA_003647755.1 Candidatus Coatesiibacteriota bacterium | reverse complement strand
ATCCGTGTGCCGTGGGCACCGTCGCTTCGGCCGCTGAGCCAAGCTCCGACTGGCTGCGAGCCGTCAGCTTCTGAACTCATCTGAAACTCTCTCCCGAGTGCCGTGGGCACCGTACGAGCCGACCACTGTTCACTCGCAGGCACAAAAAACTATGGGAGCTGAGACACTCGGCCGGGCTGCGCTTCGGCAACCCCACCGGAAATCAATGCCGCACAAGCATCAACTCAGACGAAGGTCACTTCTCGCCGGAGAGGATCCTATTAATGCCCTCTGCTGCAATTTTGGCATCGGCAATGGCGGTAACAGCGTCCAGATTCACGTTCACTATGTCGCCGCCAGCAAACACTCTGGGAATTGTGGTCATACCGTTCTCATCGACCTTGACTTTCCTTCGCGGCGTGAACTCCAGTTTCTCGAAGAGTTTTTTGGGAATGAAGGAAAAATCGGCTCCTTGGCCGATGGCCTCGATTATCATATCGCCCTCAAGGAACATCTCTTCGTCTTCATAAAAGGTCGGATGGAATCTGCCCTGCTCGTCGAAGACCGACTTGACCTTCATGCACAGCAGGCCCTTTATCCTGCCGTCCTGATCGAGTTTGACCTCCTTCGGGCCCCAGGCAGGATTGAACTGGACCCCCTCGGCCTTTGCCTCCTCGACCTCCTCATCTGTTGCGGGCAGTTCGTCCCAGTCTTCCAACGAGACGGTCTTAGTTACTACCTTCTGATTGGGGTACTGCATGTATTGCAGGCGCAGGGCCTCTCTGGCCACGTCCATTGCCACATTCCCGCCACCAATAACGATTATTTCCCTGCCGACGCTGGGAGGTTTGCCGATCTTGTTCGCCTGCAGGAATGGCAGCGCCAGAAGGGCCTTCTCGATGTTCTTGACCTTTGTGGACCGACTTACGGTTGTTCCTATGCCAAGATGAATTGCGTCATACTGTTTCAGGAGGTCCTCAAACAGGATGTCCTTGCCCACAGTCGTGTTGAATCTGAACTCCACACCTAACGAGGCGATGTGATTGACGTCCTTGTCTATCGCCTCAATGGGCAATCTGTAAAGCGGAGGGCCTATACGCATCATTCCGCCGCCGCCGGGCAAGGAATCAAACACAACTACCTTATGGCCTCTCAAGGCGAGAAAATAAGCGATAGATAAGCCGCTCGGGCCAGCACCTATAACGGCGACTTTCTTCCCAGTAGGTTCGCCTGGCTTGAGCTCCAAAGCAGCTTTGTAATCCTTAATGGTATCCGCAGCGAATCTCTTGAGCCATCGAATGGCCAGCGGTTCCCCTCGTTTGCTTATGGAACAGGCTGCCTCACAGTGTTTCATACATATTCTTCCGCAGATTGCGGGGATGGGATTGTCCTCAAATATCTTCCTCAAGGATTCATCGGGCTTATCCTCGTAAATGGCCTTGATGTAATCGGAGATCTTCAGGTGTGCTGGGCACGCCTCCTCGCACAGCTTACATTCCAGGCAGCGGGAGGCTTCCGCCTTGGCCTCTTCTTTGTTGTAGCCTATAACCTGCTCGATAAACGACAGTCTCCTCTCCTCGGGGGGAACCTCGGGCATAGGGATACGTTCGGGCTCAAACAAGCAGTAGTCGAGGTCTGACTTAAATCCTTCGTAGTCTCGCTTGCGATGGGTCAGACTTGCCTTGAGGACAGAGTATTCCTCAGAGCTGAAGAAGTGCTCTTTGTCCGTTGCTTCGTCCTTCGGGATGAGAGTGAAGGTGCTCGTATCAAAATGGATGTGGAAAAAGTCTCTCGAGAGCCTCAGCGAACCTGGCGGGCAGATATCTACACATAATCCGCAATAACAACATCTACCATAGTCAACCTTCGGACGTTCGTTCTTTATGCCCTCCTTAGGTCTGGACTCCAACTCAGGTATCTCTACCATCTCGATCGCTTCATTGGGACATATATCAGCACAATTGCCGCAGCCCGTGCAGCTATCCCAGTCATTGAGATGAAACCCTCGACACCTCAGAGCTGGCTCCTTGGGCTCAAACGGATACCTCAGGGTACGAGGCTTTTTGAACAGACAGCCTATCGCCTTGAAGGGGCTGAAGATGCTGCCTTTTTTGTCTTTCTCTTTCATCGGTCTATCTCGGGCGCAACCACGTATAAACTTATCATTATGTTCCCAACATCAGCGATGCTGGCATTCCTCAGTAACTTCTCCAGAACAATCAGACCATGAGGATATGAAGGTGTTCTGAAATGGACCCTGTAAGGTTTGTCTCCACCGTTACTCACCAGATAAAGACCCAGCTCGCCGCGTGATGACTCGCACCGGACATAAGCCTCACCTTTTGGCACCTTCCACTTGAACGGATTGGGCATCCTGGTGTAAACGGGCCCCTCGGGCATGGCATCGAGCAGCTTGAATATCATGTGAACGCTTTCGATCATCTCGTCTCTTATGACCAAGATTCGGGAATACGCATCGCCGTCCTTCCTTGTAGGGACCTCCCAGTCCACCTTGTCGTAAGCGGCATAGGGTTCGACCTTCCTGATGTCATACTTCATCCCCGTTGCTCTCAGGGTCTGGCCCGTAGCCCCCCATTCCTTAGCCTGCTGCTGGGTCAATTGACCTATGCCCTTCGCCCTTTCATAGAACAGACGGTTGTCGAAAAACGTGGAGTTGTAGTCCGGCACACATCCGCCAATCGAATGCAAAGTATGCACGATTCTATCTGTGAAACCCGGCGGAAAATCGCGCCGAACGCCGCCAGGCCATATATATATGTGATAGACCCTGCCGCCGGTGAGTTCCTCAAACAGGTCCAACACCAGGTCACGATGATACATCGCCCACTGAGCCACGGTATCGAACCCGAGCATGTTGGCGTAGGCCCACAAGCCAAACAGGTGCGAACCGACCCGGGCAAGCTCGAGGTAAATGCTCCTTACGAAATGCGCCCTCTCAGGAACTTCTATCTGCGCCAGCTTCTCAACCGCCATGGCGTATATCATCTCTATGTGGTCTGGCTCAATTACATTTACCCTGCAAACCAGCGGGAAGTTCTGTATCCAGGTTCTGTACTCCATCAGTTTCTCAAATCCGCGATGCAGATAGCCCGGATTTGCCGCAGCCTCTAGGATACGGTCGCCTTCAACCTTAAGCGTGATGCTGAAGTTCCCCACCATTCCGAGGTGCTGGGGACCAAAGTATAGTTCTAATTCTCTCATTTCTTTTTAGTCTCAATCGGAGGAACGCTGTCAAGAAGCTCTGCCACGTATTTCCTCGTGTCGAAATCCTTGCGAAACGGAGGGACCTCGTAGTCCCGCTCCAGCAAAAGCGGAGTTAGTCTTGGATGCCCCTCGAAATCTATGCCGAAAAACTCGTGTATCTCGCGCTCGTAAGGCTCCGCATTGGGGAAGAGACCAATCACGGTCTTGAACCGCGGCTCATCTCTTGGAAGCGGCGTCTTGAGTATTATGTGCAGCTTCTGCCTGTCCGTATATTCATCATCATTTTGCATGTACGGAGTAAGGAAGTAACAGAGCTCAAAAAGGTTGTCTTCTATCCAGTCCACAACAGAAATAAGCGATAAATGGTCAAAACCCGCGTCCTTGAGAAACCTCAGAATCGGTAACACGCTTTCGTTTTCGGCCGTTACCGCCATTCTATTGTCTTCACGAAAAGAGACCTGCACGTCTCTGAAAGTTGACTCTAGCGCTTCTTTTATTGACTTGCTCACTGCTCATCGCCTCGAGGGTCATCAGTCAGCGGAAACAGAGGCGGCCACTCGAGTTTGCCCAGGACCATC
Source organism: Candidatus Coatesiibacteriota bacterium (assembly GCA_003647755.1). Taxonomy (GTDB): domain Bacteria; phylum B130-G9; class B130-G9; order B130-G9; family B130-G9; genus B130-G9. The sequence continues at coordinate 1,389 of QMNL01000164.1, read as the reverse complement.
TCCTGGTTTCGCCTGTAAGCCCCGTAGTACTCCCTATACTTTATGTAGCCGTCCGCCATTCCCTTATCAATCAGCGTCCAGAGGTGGGTGACGCCGATGAATATCGCCTCAGGCCTGGGCATGCACCCGGCGATCCAGCCATCCACGGGAATATACTTGTCCAGGTGATTTATGGTGTTGTAAGAATCCCAGTACATCCCGCCGTTTATGGGGCACGAGCCAAACCCGATAACATATTTAGGTTCGGGCATCTGTTCGTAGGTCCTTATGATAGCCCTCAAGGTTTTTACCGAGACATATCCCGTAATCAGAAAGAGATTCCCCTGCCTCGGTGTGGCTACCGGAATGATCCCGAATCGCTCCGCGTCCCAGCGCGCGGTTATACTAGGAGGCACCTCAATTATTCCGCAGCCAGTGCAGAAGTACACCGCGTGAAGCGAGTACTTGTTTGCCATCTTGGCGGGAGATTTGAGCCATTTCGTAATTTGGTTTCTATCCAACTGTCAACTCCTCACGGCCAGAACTAAAATCAGCCCCAGAAAGGCCAGCAGGGCAGGCCACTTCCATAAGTACTTGATCGCCTGTTCGATCTTGAACCTTGGGAAGACGGCGTTTACGCACAAAGTGAGCAGAAAGACGACAAGCATCTTAACGAAGAAAATGAGTGGATTAGCTGCTCCTCCTAAGAACAGATTCACGAAAAGCGCGATGTTAATAAACAGGCCAAGCGCATGTTCAATGGTAACGAGAGCCAGATACTTGCCGCCATATTCAACCATCGGGCCGGAAGATATCTCCTGAGGCGCTGAGGTTACGTCAAACGGCCTGAGCCCGAGTATCGCGGGCAGGATGAGAAGATAAGCTAGGCCTGACAAGAGCAGCGGAGGGGAAACCAGAGACCAACCCGCGCTCTGCTGGGCGCTTACCACCTGCACAATGGAAATGGTTTTATAGCGAGTCATCACCGCCAGCAGCACCAGAAGCAGAGGGACCTCATATCCCAGACTCAGGATGAATTTTCGAGAGATGCCGATGCTGATGTTTGGATTGGCGCCTTGTCCACCGGAAAGTCCTATGCCTATGGGCGCCAAAAGGACGATGTAAAGGATTACCAAGAGACCACCTGAGCCACTCAGGGGACATATTTGGCCAAATGGCAGAAACAAGAGAACCACGATGGAACCGGCCACGGAGAGGATCAAGCCCAGGTCGAACATTCGCCCGTGCGATACACTTTTCTGATAGAAGAGCTTGATTATATCGATAAGCGGCTGAGCGAGAGGAGGGCCATATCGCCAGTGGATTCTTGCCATAATCTTCCTGGCCAAGCCCAAAAAGAACAGGCCCACAATTAGCGCTATAATGGGAGACAGGACTATCTGAGCGATT
>QMNL01000163.1 GCA_003647755.1 Candidatus Coatesiibacteriota bacterium | reverse complement strand
GCGTTGGCCCTCCTCTTGGGCCTAGTATCCAGCCAGGTGCCGTCCGTCCGCATTGGTCGGCTTTCACCAAGAGCCCTCTCAATGTCTGGCTGGGCACTTCTTGTCCTATGGTTCCTGATATCCAGGCGGCCAAGAGCATTTGCGACTCTTGCCAAGAGAGTGGCCACGCCGATCGCAACCGCAGTCCTCGTGGTTCTCGCGGGTTTTGCCCCGGCGCTCGGCTCCATGCTCTCCAAGCCCTTTGAGGGTCACCTATCGGCGCGATTGTCGAACGACTTCTACATGTCCCTTAACGCCATGCACCTCATTGTCCCTCAGCATCAGAGCCTCCTCTGGGGCCACCTCGTAAAAAAGGTCTTCCCGCAGTTTACGAATCTCAGCATCGAGGTCTTCCAGTACCCCGGCGTGGTGCTGATAGCGCTTGTTCTCATCTCTGTGTTTTACATTCGCAAGGTGCGGGGGCTGTCACTCTGGCTAGCCTGCTGCGCGGTCTTTCTACTGGCGATGCTGGGCGATGTCTTCACTGTCGGCGTTGGGCCTGAGCAGTTCAACTACTTCACGCCTCGCAACGACACCTTCTTCATGTTGCCAATCTGGCCACTTTTCAAGCGCATCCCTGTGGTAGACGCGGTGCGAGTATCGGCCAGGTTCGGCATCATATTGGTAATGTGTGGGGCTGTCGCCGCATCCTTGGTCGCGGACTTCCTGTTATCTCGATTACGCAGGGCATCATTGCGGACTGGCGTGGGCCTCGCACTCTGCGCTGTTTGCTTTGTCGATCTTCTGCCGGGGCAGCTGCCCATGACTAGCCTCCATGTCCCGAAGGTGTTTGAGATGATTCGGGACATGCCTGGAGATTTCACCGTCCTTGAGTTCCCGACTGGTTTTTTTACCGGCTCAGGCTTCGTCGGGACAAGTGGTATGCGGGACATGATCGATCAGACCGTCCACCACAAGCGGCTGATGGGTCACGCCATAGGTAAAATCCCTCGCGCGGTCCTCTTGAGGCGCTTCACGGACCCTGTCGTCGGGACCCTGCTCAGACTATCGGAGAAGATAGTGTTGCGTCGCGTAGGGCTGCATCAGATAAGCATCTGCAACGACCGCATTTTTCTAGACTCTCTTTGGGCACCTCAGTTCTTGCGCGAATATGGCGTCCGCGTTATCGTGGTGAACAAGAAGGAGACTCCAGCCGAGGTGCTGCCCGAGATTGAGAAATACGTCGAGGCGATCCTACACGGCACAATATTTGATTCGTCCGAGGAAACAGACGCTTATCTCATACCTGAGCCTAAGGCAAAGCCCATACCCGCGGATGCGCTTCTGGCGGACAGCAGAAGCCAGATCGAAGGTCTCTGCTACAGATACTCATTCGTCGAGAACTTCTCAATGCACTGGGTAACTATCAGCGGTTCAGTGAGGGACGACGTGCAGGATGCCAAGAGCATCGAGCTGTGGTACGAGGGCGTCAGGCTTCCAGTTGATTTCAAGCTCACTCGCGGCCAGGATGGGAGGCTGCGCTTCACCGGCGGGGTCTTCGTCAAGAAGCGCTCCGTCGGACCCTGGGGGCTTTGCAGCCTTGATTACGGGGAGATAGTGAACGTTGGCGAGGTGAATGGGTTCGTCACCATGGACCGCGAGGCAACGCCCTATCTCAACCTGAAGGTCAGAACGAACAGCGGCGAGACCGTCCCCCACTTCTTCCGCCTGTCGCTCGACCCGAATGACGTGGGCAGAGGAGAGGTTCACCTTCGATTGCACTGGTGAGCCTGGGCACTCTATCCTGGGCGTTTTTTTTGCACACCCGCCATATTCATGGATGGTGACAGCCGCGACTGGTTCGGGAGCCAGTTACGAGGTATCGACATCCCTCTTCTCAAGTGCCGCGAGTCGGGCGTTGGCGTCTTTGTAGTTGAAATCCACGAGTATGATCTTCTCGTAAAGTATCTTGGCGTTGGCGGATTTGCCTATCCTTTCGTATGTGCGGGCCAAGTTATAGAAAATGTCGATATTGTCAAGAGTTACCGATTTATTTGTGGTGACCTCAAGGAACTTTTTTACCGCAAGATTGTGCCGACCCTTTGCAGAGAAAAGCTGCCCTAGCAGGTTCGAGGCGCGGACGTAGTGCTCGGAATCGGGTCGCACCCTCTGGAACATCGACATCGCCTTGTCCTCGCTTCCGGTCTTCATGTAGGCCTGTCCTGCCTCAAAGAACTGGCCTGAGGCCTCGAAGAGAGGTGCGGCCTTCTCGTAGTTCTCGGCTTTTGCGTAGTATTCGGCGGCGTGCTTGTGGGAGCCGGCCTTTTCGTAGTTCTCAGCCGCCCTCTGCCACTCGCCAGCGGCCACGAACATTGATGCGGCGGAGGCATGTTCTCCTGCTGCCTCGAACATGCGTCCTGCGTCGAGGGGCTTGGTAATCCGCTCGTAGAGCCCGGCCGACTGGATGTAGTCCCCGGCTTTCTCGAAGAGTTTTGCTGCCTCTCCGAGGTTATCAGCATTGAGCGCCTTGAGAGCAGAGGCCCTGAGGGCGCCCTTATCGTTCTCGGCGCGTCGAAAGGCCTCGGCCGCCTCGTCGAAGTGTTTGGCCTCAAGCAGCATGTTGGCAGCTCCCTCGTCGTCGCCAGCCCTGGAGAGCATTTCAGCGGCCAACGAGACCCTTTTCGCCGCCTTGTAGAGCCTAGCCGCGGCTTTGTAGTTGCTGGCTTTCTCAAAAGCCCTCGCGGCCTTTAACGCCGCCTCTTGACCCCTTTTAGTCAGGCTCAAAGACGTGGTCCCGAAATCTCTCGAGAGCGACTGAGCATAGACCATCTCGTAGGCATTTGCCGCTTTCTCGTATTCCTTCGCCTCCTCGAAGAGCGCAGCCGCCTTCTCAGAATCGCCCGCCTTGCTATACATCTCCGCGGCCTTACTAGGCTCACCAGCCTTGAGGAACATCTCTGCCGCAACGTAGTTCTTCCCCTTCTCTGCCGCCCTCTCTGCCGCTGAAAGATACATCTCTCTGGCGCTTCCAGGATCGTTTGCCCTCTCATAAAGCGCCGCTGCCCTGTCGAACTCCTCCAGCCTGGCAAGGATGGAGGCCGCCTGGTTATACCGCTCCATCTTCTCCGCTAGCGCCGCAGCAGCTACGAGCTCCTCTCCCTTAAGGTAAGCTTGGAGCGCTAGCTCGAACTCCCCAATAGAATCAAGGATCGCCCCAGCCTGACTGAAATGCCCGTCATCCATGAGATACTCTGCCTGCCGGATCAGCTTGCGCTTCTGGAAGAAACTGAGCCGACGGGAGACGGCCCTCGACCGCTGTCCCGGGAACAACCTACCGATCAGCCCCTTGAGGAACAGCATGCTCATTATGGCCGCGACGAAGATTATGAATCCAAACAGAGCCGGGTTGTCGCCCCCGCCAGACCTAAGCCAGCTATATAGTCTCGCTATCAGAGCTTCCACCAAGCGGTGCCCCTATTCAGTTACAGTAACCTGCCCGGTTGTCGACCCGATGTACCCATCCAGGTCCCTGACCTCTAGCTTAATGGTCTTTGGCCCCGGCGTGGAGTAAGAGTGGTGGGCAGTTTTCGTGAAGGTCCAATCCACATCCCAGACGCCATCATTCTCCCAGTCCCATCTCACCTTGAGCACCACCAGGGCGTCCTCGATATCGTAGGATTCGCTCGCATCAAAGTGGAACTGTTCCCCAACGCCCGCCTCGGTTGGCGTAACCGTGAACTTGGCGACGGGCTTGTTTACACGCTCGACAGCAAAGGAGCTCATGGGTGAATAGAAATCGAAGGTGCCGGGCCTAGCGAACGCCGCGTAGAAGGTGTACCGACCGATGGGTATGGTCTTCGTGTCGTCGATTGAGAGAATCTCCTCCGTTGTTTCAGTCCGGCTCGGCTGGATGGACATCCTCTCCGCCCTGGGTGTAGTTGACATCCACGGCAGGTAGAAAAGCCCGAAATCCGCCATTACTGCCACATATCTATCGACCTCAACCGCCTCGCTGGTCCGGTTTGTGTAGCCCACCGACACGATGAACGGCTCCGCCTCCTCGGCTCCCACCACATCCCGGTTTGCCCACACGCGTATTCGCGGCGGCTCCGTGCAGCCGACCCAGCCGGAGTTCGGCCCGCCGTGGGCACCCATGTCGGTTGGCGAGCCGTCGAGGTCCTTGTAGCTCTCGGTAGTGTAGCCAGCGTCTATACACGGCGAACCATCGGCCAGCCTGAAATCAACATCGTCGGAAGCAATGAAAAGCGGGTCCACGTCGAGCTCGCCCACGCCCGGGGATGGCATGAAACCGTTCCCATCGAAATCAACATAGTCGCCGTCAGTGTTGTTGAACAGGTCGTTGCAGAGAATCATCGGTTCAGCATCCGGCCCCGCCATGATCCCATAACGGCACTCAGAGATTATGTTGTTAGCGATTATCGGTGCGCAGTCGTAGCAGAACACGCCTCGGACGAGATTGTAGCCCTCGCCGTAGATCACGTTGTTTGCGACGATAAACGCGTCCGAGCCTTCCAGGTGCACGCCGTCGAACCTGTTGTCCAAGATGTAGCTGTTGAGAATGGAACCGGAGCACGACTCGATATTGACCCCGTTGTCCGTTCCAGTGATCAGGCTGCGATAGACCTCCACGTGTGAGTTGGTCAGCTTCATGCCCGCGTAGGCGCCGAGAATGCCGCAGTTTTGAATCGTGGCCGTGCAGTTGGCACAATAGACCGCGATGAACGGGGGAGCGCCTTCGAGCTTGGTGTTGACAATATCTATTGAGCCTGCCTCAACCTGGACATCGTAGTAGTGCCCGAGGAGAGCATTGTCCTCGATCAAGACCCCGGATGCCTCGGAGTAAACGCACGACGGGTTGCCGATGATTGTGAAGCCGCGCAGGACAGTATTATCGGCCATTACGACAGCGTGATAGTAGTTGTCGCCCTGAATAGTCGTAGTATCCCGCCCCTCCCCCTCAAGCGTGATGCCGTCCCTCAACTTGATGTTTCCGCTGTAAGGCGTTTCGCTGCCGGCCACCCAAATGGTGTCCCCCGCAGCCGAGGCGTCAATCGCATCCTGAATGGATGCGTAATCGTCAGGGACATATATCGTATTCTGTGCCCAGGCATTGCTTGCACACAGCAACACGAGAAAGAGCAGCCAAGTTCGACAGAGCAGGCAACGAGACAT
>QMNL01000162.1 GCA_003647755.1 Candidatus Coatesiibacteriota bacterium | reverse complement strand
GTATGCAAACATGTGAAGTCCAACGCGATAGTGGTCGCAAAGGGCGGTGTTACGGCCGGGATCGGCGCTGGCCAGACGAGCAGGGTGGATGCGGCGAGGATCGCGATAGGAAATGCTGGCGAGAAGGCTAAGGGAGCAGTTCTCGCCTCAGACGCGTTCTTCCCGTTTGCCGATTCAATTGAGGAGGCGCACAAGGCCGGGATTGCCGCTATCATCCAGCCGGGCGGCTCCAAGCGCGATCAGGAGGTGATTGACGCCTGCAATCGGCTGGGAATACCGATGGTCTTCACAGGAATGCGGCACTTCTTGCACTAGTCTTTACGTTCAAGAACCTTGGGAGGCACGTTTAGATGCGAGTGATGATCGTTGGCGGCGGCGGGCGTGAACATGCTCTCGCTTGGAAAGTTACACAAAGTCCGCTGGTGGATGAGGTTTTTTGTGTTCCTGGAAACGCCGGGACAGCGGCCATCGCACGGAACATCCCCGCAGATGCGGCCGACATTCCGGGCATCGTCTCCCTCGCCCAGGAGCATCGCATAGACCTTACGATCGTCGGGCCCGAGGCGCCGCTGGCTAAGGGTCTCTCGAACGCACTGCAGTCGGAGGGACTCGCAGTGTTTGGGCCCACTAAGGATGCTGCACGAATAGAATCCAGCAAGGTTTTCGCCAAGAATCTTATGGCCGAGTATGCGATCCCAACAGCGAGCTACTGGGTCTTTGACGACTTCAGGAACGCCATCTCGTTTGTGGATGAGAAAGGCCTGCCGGTTGTGATCAAGGCGGATGGCCTCGCCGCTGGCAAAGGTGCTTTCGTCTGCCGAACTGACGACGATGTTGACGAGGCGCTCAGAAAAACGCTGGTGGAGGAGCGGCTTGGCGATGCTGGGAAGAGGATTCTGGTGGAGGAGTGCCTCGTTGGGCAAGAGGCGTCGGTGGTGGTGATCACTGATGGCGAGACCGTGCTTCCCCTGCCTTCTTCGGAGGACCACAAGCAGCTGTTGGACGGCGACAGGGGTCCCAACACGGGCGGGATGGGTGCCTTTTCGCCGACAGAGGCCATTGACGATGCCCTCCAGGAGCGGGTGGTGCGCGAGATAATGCTGCCGGCCATTCGCGGGCTCAAGGAGCAGGGCATTGATTATCGCGGGGCGCTTTATGCGGGACTGATGATAGTCGATGGCGACCCCTACGTTCTGGAGTTCAACTGCCGGTTCGGGGACCCCGAGACGCAGGCCACGCTGCCCAGGGTCAAGGGCGACCTCGTGCCGGTTCTCTTGGCCGCCGCAGATGGCTCGCTAAAGGGCATGAAGATCGACCTGGAGGACAACCACTGCGTCTGCGTAACCCTCGCCTCAAAGGGCTATCCCGGCAGATACGAGAGGGGGCTTGAGATTCAGGGCCTTTCAGAGTGCGAGCACCTTGACAATGTCATCGTCTTCCACGCCGGGACGAAAACGACTAAAGGAAGCGTCATAACCGCTGGCGGGAGAGTGCTCGGCGTAACGGCCATTGGAGCGACCAAGAAAGATGCTCTCCAGCGGGTTTATGACGCAGTTGACCGGATCGATTTTCAGGGTAAGTATTTCAGGCGAGATATTGGGATGCGGAGCAGCTATTGAGAAAACTCTTAATCCGCAGATTACACAGATGGCGCAGATTAGCGCTCTTGAGGCGCTTTTGGGAACCGTAGGCCAGTGTAGGGCGGCCTTTATAGCCTGCCTTGCTCTAATAGTGCGGAGTTATATGAGGAACGTTATACAACATGAACCTTGAGCGAGGCGATGGTGTTGAAGCTTGCGATTGACGGCGGTAAACCTGTCAGGGACGATTTTCTCTTCTTTCACCGGTCGAGCGTCGGGAGGGATGAGCTCAACGAGATAGCCGATTCCTTTGCGTCTGGCTGGCTCACGACGGGGCCTAAGACTGCGGAGTTCGAGAGGCGATTTGCAGACTACCTCGGCGCCTCGGCCGTGGTCGGTCTGAACTCGTGCACAGCGGGGCTGCACCTGGGCCTTGTTGCCTTGGGCATCGGCGAGGGAGACGAGGTGATCACAACCCCGATCACGTTCCCCTCAACCGCGAACGTCATCGAGCACCAGCGAGCCAGGACGGTCTTTGTTGATGTTGAGCCAGACACGCTCCTGATAGACCCAAAACGGCTCGAGGAGGCGATAACGCCTCGCACGAGGGCGGCGATCCCCGTGCACTACGCTGGCCACCCGTGCGACATGGGAAGGATCATGGAGATCGCTAAGGAGCACGGCATCCACGTTATCGAGGACTGTGCCCACGCGATCGAGGCCAAGATCGGCGGGCGGCATTGTGGGACGTTCGGCGAGGTCGGTGCGTTCAGCTTCTACGCGACCAAGAACATAACTTGCGGCGAGGGCGGTGCGGCGTGCGTTAAGTCGGAAGATCTTCGGGACAAGCTCACGGTTCTCAGGCTCCACGGCCTCACCAAGGACGCCTGGAAGCGTTACGACAAGGGCGGCTTCGCACACTACGAGTGCGTTGTTCCGGGATTCAAGTACAACATGATGGACATCCAGGCAGCGATGCTTCTGCACCAGCTGGATAAACTCGAGGGCTTCGCGAGGCGCCGGCGCGAGATAGTAGCGATGTACGACGATGCCTTCCGCGAGATGCCAGAGGTTCAGCCGCTCGCCAGAAGGCCAGGCATTGAGCACGCCCACCACATATATCCGATGTTGCTTGACCTGGAGCGATTAAATTGCAGCCGGGACGAGTTTCTCAACGCGATGCAGGCAGAGAACATTGGTGTCGCCGTGCACTTCAGGGCGCTTCATCTTCACCCGCACTACCGCGAGAAGTATGGCTTCAGGCCGGGCGATTTCCCGAACGCGGAGCACGCCAGCAACAGGCTCGTCAGTGTGCCGCTTTACCCATCTCTGACAGACGAAGACGTAAAGACAGTCATTGCAGCGATCGATAAGATAGTTGCGCACTTCAGGCGATAATCTGATTGAATAAGGGATGCAGCGATGGTTAAAACCAGAAACGTTTTCGACAGCGAGGAGGAATTCGCAACCCTCCGGGACGCGGTGATGTCCACGATCGACGAGTTCTCGGCCGGGCGAAGCGGTAACGTAACCTACGGAGAGATAATGTTCGTCCTGCAGTCCATAATCGACGATTTGGAGGAGCGGTGCGAGAACCACGCCTCGCCAGACGGGCCGACCTCGATCGAGAAGATGACACGCATGTCGCACATCAGGGGAGTTCTCGCGAGAACTGTGCGGCTTCTGACTGAGAAGGGGATAATCAGCAAGGATGAGGAGAGCCAGCTCGTCTCGGGAAGGTAGTTGACAGCCTCGTCTGATGTCTGGCGAAAGCCTCTTCCGGAGGACAGGCGTAGCAGGCCGACATTCTGTCCGCCAAAGTGCCGTCATGCCTGTCGAGCCAGCTGGATTGCTCACTTGCGGAGAGCCTGGGGATGTGCACGTTTTCAATGGATGGCGTCATTCTGAGGGTAGCGCTCGGAAGTCAGTTCGACGCACGGCTGTCCGTTCTGACCCGGAGGTTTGGCCGCCTTAACCTCGTAGCGAGGCGCCTGAACCGACCCAACAGGTTGCGTGGCTCGATAGATGCTCTGAGCATATCCCGCTGTTACGTAAAGCGCATGAGCAAGTCCGGCCTGCTGAGGCTTGAGGAGTGCGAGATAGAGCTCTCGTTCCCCGAATTCGCCACTGATTATGTGCGATTTGTCTGCGCCTCCTATGTGGCCGAGTTTCTGCTCCGTGCTGTTCCCGAGAAAAGCCCCTGCCCAGAGCTCTACGACCTTCTGCTTCAGGGCCTCGACGGCCTGCGCAATTGCGTTGGCTCGGTCGCGGTAGCCCTTGCGGCGGAGCTCAAGATGCTGGACGCAATGGGGTTAGCGCCCTCGCTTTCGCAATGCGTGCACTGTGGCCGGGCTGTTGAGGCAAAGCGTGCCCGCTATGTGGTCGAGGCGGGCGGGATGGTATGCTCCGAATGCTGGGCAAAACGCAAGGCTGACTACGAGATTAGCTCGCCGATGAGATTGAGCCCGGGTGCGCTAGCGTTTGTCAAGAGGGCGATTGTTAGGCCGATCAGCTCGCTCACAAGGACACGCATAAGCCGAGCGCTCGCCCGGGAGCTACTGCATCTTTCCGCCCAGCACAAGGCCTACCACCTCCAGGTGCAGCTCAACTCCGCACGCCTGCTCACCGCAACTGTTCGCCCACACTAGCGGATTCGCTTGCGCTCGCCGAGGCTTCCTGTTAATGTGTGTAATCTCTCAAGAGTCCACATACGTGAGAGATTACTGTGCTGTGCATCTTGAGAACGGCGTGGACATCTTGCACATCGAATACCACACCCTCGTATCGGGCCCTCCGGGAGACATTATAGAGTTGTTTGTATTCGCCCCGGATGGGTCTGAGATTTCGTGTCTTACGCACGAAGATATTTCGGTGACGATGGTCCTTATACTGTTTCTTATCTAGAACATCGGCGTAATAGTCGATCATGTGTAGTGCCGAGTAAAACAGCGCTACTATCTGCCACTCATAGAACTGCCCGTGTTGAATCGACCTGTAGAATTTCTTATTCCTGAGAGCGACCGTGCGAGAATCAAGATTGGCAGCCTTCATCTATCCTACCGAACCTGGACCACTGACATCCCGGTTGAACGATAGAAGGCACCAGAACGAGAGCTGACAAAAAAGTCGGCATCAATTTCATCGAAACAGTCAAGGACACTGAGCAGTTTTTGCGTCAAATCGAACTCCTCATCTAGACCGATCCCCGGCGCACACAGGATAAAGGCGAGGACGCCTCGGTCCACTTCGTGACAAACAGCCTCGACGTGCGGGAAGCGCTTTGCAACCTCAACCACACGACCGGCTAGTCGCGTTGCCTCATCTTGGAGCGGGTTTTTCTTAACTCCGGTATGTTGCTGGTTCTGCAGCTGCGTTTTCACAATTTACGCCTCCATAGAAGCGCTTGGATGCTAGCATTTGGGATCTTCATAAGCTCCCCCAGTAACACAATGCTCAAGATACAATCTAATGTCAACGCGACACCACGAGGAGTTTCCCCAATCGTGCCCGGGCCTGCTCAACTGAAGCGTTCTTCCTGCATCCCCGTAAGGGGATGAACGTGAGTAGCCGTAGGTGCAACCTACGGATCAACGCCAAAGAAGAAAAGG
>QMNL01000161.1 GCA_003647755.1 Candidatus Coatesiibacteriota bacterium | reverse complement strand
GACATGCTAGTCCCCATCCTGTTGTTCCACTCCGCGGTCCTCTTGGCTGTGCTCGTTGAGTTCTACCGTGGATACGACCTTCTGCAGCTCGGAGCAGCGGCATCCCTAATCCTTGCATATCCGGTTTACGGGGCCGCAAACCTGAACGGCTACGGAACGTTGCTCATACTCATCCTGGGCATCATCTGGCGTTGGAGGTCAGATGGGGCCTCGAGCACATGGACGCCTTCCCCCCTGGATGTGCCGTTGATCGCTTTCCTAGGCCTGGCCACGGTCTCCACGATCACATCCTTCAGCCTCTTCAACAGCCTCTTGCCACTCACATCGATCGCAACCAGCGCCGCCGGCGCCTTGCTCATCGCAGGAACGATCCGGACCAGACGGGACCTCGTCAGAGCAACTGCGGCAATAGCATCCGTTGGGGTCGTCCTCAGCCTCCTGGGCATTTCAAAAATCTGGATCCTCTCCCAACATTTCAGCGTGGGCTTCGCCCTCAACAACAGGCTATGGCTGCCGGGGGCGGGCCCGAACGGCTTGGCCGGACACCTAGTGGTCAGCATCCCACTTATGCTCTCACTGATTGCTGCGCGACTTAAGAGGTGGTTGTCGGCGTTGTTCGGGGTCCTGGTCGTCGCCGCAGTTCTGTGCCTCGTGCTGTCTTACTCAAAGGGAGGTTGGTTGGGCTTCGTCGCATCAATGAGCGTTTTTCTGGTGATCAGCAGGCGCAAGCGCGTGAAGGGAAAGGCCCGCAGGCAACGTTGGGCAACGGTCGCCCCAATAGTTGTCGGTGCAGTGCTGGTTATCTTCATCATCATGGGACAGATTGTTCCGCGAGCGCTCGAGCGCTTGACCGACCCTCTGAGCCTATCCAGCCGGGCATTCTTCTGGAAACTATCGGAGCGCATCATCGCCGAACATCCCGTGGTCGGCGTTGGGATGAACAACTACTATACGCATGCAAGCATAGGCCATATCATCAAGACAGTACTGGAAGTTGATGTTAGAAAAAGCGTTCTGTATCATCCTCACAGCACATACCTGGACATCGCGGAAGGCATGGGTGTGGCCGGCCTGTGTGCATACCTATTCCTGCTTACCACTTTCTTCGCGCGCGGGGCAGTGCTCCTCCGCCTGATGCCCCGTGGCCCGCTAGCGAGCATCGTGCAGGGCCTTATAGCCGCTATTATTGGGTTTGCAGTTCATGGTCTTTTCGATCTGGAGTTCTGCTCGGCCGAATGGAAATATGGCCTCTTCGGGTGCATGGGCCTGTTGATGGCAGTGGAGAGAGTGTGGAGGGCGCAGACAGGGCGTTCGCTCCGGTACACGGACGGGGCGTTGATGAGAGCGAGGGTGCTTCATGTTGGTTGTGCAGTGGTTCTCGTGGGTGTGCTTGTCGCGGTGGGTCTCTCGTTCAAGTCGAATACCTTCTGGCCCGAACTCGCGCAGACACGGTTCTCTCTCAATCCCTCGTTCTTTGACGCACAGGCGGAAGAGAAAATCCAGGAAGGCCACTTCAAGACGGCGACGGAGCTGTATGAGAAGGCAATTGCCCGAAGGCGTGATTACCCTGAGTATCACGAGAAACTGGGCTGGCTATACTGGCTGCGAGGGGACACAGAACGAGCGGATACTCACTTCCAGAAGGCGGTAGCTCTCGACCGGCTTGGAGCGATCGGCGGGGAACACTACTCGGCAAGGGCATTGTTTCTCTTCGCCCAGGGCAAGAACATGGAGGCCAGCGAGATGATGGAGAGCGCGATTCAAACGGACCCGACCGTGCTGACAAAGGCAATATGGCGATATATCCCGAGTGGTGAGGGTGAACCGGGCGACTGGATGATCAGGCCTGAATTCCTGTCGCGGGCACAGCCCAATTCCGAGGCGTGGGATGCTCTCAAGAGGCGGATAATTGCACATTTGAGAGGAGATGTTGAACCATCCAAGAAGGTAATAGGCCCTGGTGCCGTTCAAAGTATCTGGCCACTGCGCGTGCCGCCGTGGTCTGCGTCGGTCATCCTGCACAGGTTGTATGAGAGATACCTCGAGGTCCTGCCGAGCGACCCACTCAGCGCGAAGAAGATACTCCTGAACATCGGAAAGGGCTACTATTACATCGGCCTAAACGACGAGGCAATGAGCGTGTTTAAGGAGGGGCTAAAGTTCTTCAAGGGGGACCCCAACTTCAAAAGAGCTCTAGCTGTCCTCAACGCCCGCTTGGGAAACTACAAGAACGCCGCGGAGCTCTTCTCCCAGATTGGAGATAACTACTCAGAGGGAGTGGTCTGGCTCGCTGCAAAGCAATACGACCGCGCCATCGGAGCCTTTGCTAACGTGCTGCGACGCTATATGGAGCATCAGCACCCGCACGAGCACGCCAGGGCCCTCACGATGATTGGTGAGATATACAAGGAACAGGGGGGGCCAGACTCGCTGCTCCTCGCCAAGGGCTGTTATGAGAAGGCCCTCTTTTTGTCCCAAACAGCCGCCAATTACAAACGCCTGTCGGACGTCCTTTACGAGCTGGGCAAGAACGATAGAGCAAAGGAAATGTATCGCAAGGCCCTTGAGTTGCACCAGCTCGGGCAACCGCTCAATGACGAGCCTCCCCGGACATTGCAGATGGACTAGCCTGAGCCCTGCCCCGGCCTTCAAGCGCCTCCCTGTATGCCGACAGAATGCTTGCAGTCGTTCTCTCCCAGTTGAACTCCTGCTCCGCTCGCTTCCTCGCCAACGCCCCCAACTTCGCCCGCAGGGAGGCATCTCGCAGCAATAACACTATCCCCTCCGCAAGACCCCCAATGTCGCCCGGTGGCACCAATATACCCGCACCTGAGACCATCCGCGGCACGTCCCCAACCTCGCTCGCAACGATCGCTCCGCCAGACGCCAAATACTCCGCTATCTTCAGCGGGCTCTTGCACCGAACAAGCTCCGTGTCGGGAAATGTCGCTACACAGACCGTCGCAGCACTTACATACTCCGCTACCATCCTGTGCGATATGTATCCTGTGAACGTCACCGGCACGCGGTTTGCTACCGCAAGCTCGCGAAGCCGTTCTAGCTTTGCGCCTCCACCAACCACCACGAATTGCGCCTCAGGAACAGCCTCTGCGACCCGCACCGCGCACTCGACGAATGCCTCCGCAAATGACGCCTCCTCGAGCTGCCCCTGATAGAGAACCATCGGTGGCCTGACCCCCAGAGAATCAAGCTCCTCCCGGTTGAAACGGCGAGGCGCAAACAGCGAGAGGTCCGCCCCCACCGGGGCGTCAAACAGGGCATCCGGCGACGCACCATACTGCAGGGCCAGAGACCTGAGCCGCTGGCTCGCGACCGAGATCGTGTCAACAAGCCGCACGAGTCTCCGCTCGACGAACGCAAACTCCCTCGCCTGCCCTGCGCTCGCCACTCCATTGGAGATCATGCTCCTAAGTATCTCGGTCTCGTTGTCGTCCCAGTCGTAATGGAGAGGCTTGCCGCTGAGGGCTGACGCGATCGTGGCCGGAATGGACACAATGGGATGACACTTCTGCAGGTGGACAATGTCGTGAGACCTAAGCAGTCGATTGACGATCAGGGTGTTTCTCAATACCGCCCCTCTCTCGGCAAACAGCCGCACGTGCGGAACGCTCTTGAGATAAGGAAACTCAAGCAATGACAGGTTGATGTCGGTCGAGGCGCGGCGCAGGTGGCAGACTGTAGCCAGCGTTACCTTGACGCCCCTGGCAAGAAGCCGCTTTATGATGTTGGCGGGCCGAACAAAGCTGGCAACGCTGCCAACGGCATAAGGGTAGAGGAAGAGGACACGCACTCAGCTGTCCCTCTGGATGCGCTGCCACAGCCCGCCTGGCTTCACACGCCCCAACATTACTTCAACCCACCCGAGCACTATCCCCGCGAACTGCAGGAAGGGGAACACCTCTCCCAGGACAATGAGCAGAGTGGCCCCACCAAGAGCTACCCACAGTACCCACAGCCCAAACTTGTAGATCAACACCAC
Organism: Candidatus Coatesiibacteriota bacterium; assembly: GCA_003647755.1. Taxonomy (GTDB): domain Bacteria; phylum B130-G9; class B130-G9; order B130-G9; family B130-G9; genus B130-G9. The sequence goes on along the minus strand of QMNL01000161.1, from coordinate 1,194 downwards.
CAGGTCAAGGAGCACGAAGGCCGGCAGCGTGAGTGCAAACGCTCTCCTAAACGGCTGAGTAACTGCTCCGAAGAAACCGTAGCGAGGATTGCCGATCATCGTCCAGTAGTGAACCATGGTAACCAGAGTCGTGCTGACCCGACGCCTGATCTGCACTATCTCCGCCCATATTGTCTCTGGACAACCCTCAAACACCGGCGTGCTCTTGGACACGACACACCGATAGCCCTGCTTCCTGACGATGAATGTAACCTCCAGATCGTCGATGATCGCCTCGTCAGGCAGCCTGGGGACAAGGCTATGCCGAAACGCCAGAAAACGCCCATCGAGGCTACATGCAGAATCGATCAGGCCCTCTGTGTACCTCATCTCCCAGTCCGACACATGAAACCGGAGCTTGCTTCTCATGTATGGTATTTTCTCCCTCTGCAGTGTCACCAGCCCGGATACTGCCCCGATGTCGTCGTGCAACATCCCAACAACCTCCTTGACCGCGCTGGGCTCAACAGTCGTGTCAACATCGCTCACGATGACTATCTCGGCGTCCGTCGCGGCAAGGCCGGCGTTGATCGCGTTGTTCTTACCCCGCTCGGACTGCAGGAGGGTTACTGGGTATCGCCGCACCATCTCCGCCGTCTGGTCGGTTGAGCCGTTGTCGATCACCAGACAGGTCAACTTGTCCTTTGGATAATCGATCCGAAGAATGTTCTCGAGCTTCCGCGTTATGAACTTCTCCTCGTTGAAAACCGGCACCAGTATCGCCACGGTCGGCCACTCTTCCGGCACCACGCTCGCTATCGGGCCTCTCCGCCGGGCCAACCACTTGGCTAAACAGGGGTAAAAGAAGAGAACCGAGGCAATTATGGTGGTCGAAATAGCAAAGAGAATCCAGAGAAAAAGGTCCACGAACCCCTCGTCAGCAATAGCCCATTCAAAGCACACTTATCACGGCCAAGACTATTGATATTGGAAACTCCAGTCAAGGCGGGCATGTGCCCCCAATAATCAGATTGATGGCAAGGCAGAAGGTGGGATGAACACGCTTTGCCGGTGCGCTGAGGCTATGAGTTCGGGAGGCATCAGTCTGTAACTTACACCCGCTGGGTGACTTTGGAGTGCGGCGGCTTGACGCCGCTTTCATTTGCGGTGGCTTGACACCGCGCTCCAATAGACAGCTTCATCTCTTTCCGAAAG
>QMNL01000160.1 GCA_003647755.1 Candidatus Coatesiibacteriota bacterium | reverse complement strand
CTGTTCCGAGCTATTCTCATCGCTTTCCTCACAAGGCCTGCGCCCGTGCGTGGAACCTCGCGCATCCCCAGGCGCATTCTACTGCCTCGTTCAACAACTATCGCACATCCCCCTCCGCCCTGTCAAACGCAAAATACGTTTTATCATGCTCGATAGCATTTGAAGCACCTATCCTTCTCGGCACATGCCCTCCGAAACGCCCGATCGCTCTGAGTAGTGCTTGCCGGTCCATGTGTCAGGCACGCAAGGCAACGTAGGAGCGGTTGACGAGCTGCTCTGGGGCCTACATCAGCTAGCAGCCAAGCGGGGAACTGGCGCTTCCGATTGACTGGTTGCCTGTTGGTGCGTTATATTGTCGGGCATCAATGCAGTGGTTTCAGGATTGTCATCAACTTATGGAATATGGAATATACTAAAGAATGGCTAAGATTGATAGAGAAATCGCGTGGTTCAACCGCCTTAGGATTGCCGTAGGCCAGATAGACGTCAAACTCGGTGATTTCAACGGCAACGCCGAGAAGATAATCGCGATGACAAAGAAGGCGCACGAGCTTCACTGTAACGTCGTGGTTTTCCCCGAGATGTGTGTGGCAGGTGGCCTGCCATTTGACCTGTTAGAGAGGTCTGATTTTGTCCGCAGCCAGATATCAGCTCTCAAAGATGTTGCCGGCCGCGTGGGGAAGATAGTGGCGATTGTTGGTTTCGTGGACCGGCGGGTTGAGGGCCAGGACATCAATCTCTACGACTCTGCGGCAGTTATCTTTGATGGTCGCATCAGGAGGGTAATCGACAAAAACACGCTTGGTGCGCACGACGGTTTCGATGAGCGGCGGTATTTCACGCCTGGGGAGCCGTCGGAGCCTTTCAAAGTGAACAGTGTGCCTTTGGGCATTCTCATAGGCGATGAGATCATGCAACGGGACGCCAGCAAGAGGCTTGTGGAGAAGGGCGCCTCGTTGATTATCGCACCTATGGCTTCGTCGTTTCGCGTTGGTCGGTCTGGGGCGCGCGCTCTTGAGGTAGCCGATTTGGCGTCTAGGGCGGATGTGGATGTCCTTGTCGCCAACCTAGTCGGTGGGCAGGACGAGCTGGTCTTCGATGGTGCGAGCTTCGCGGCTGATCCGTTGGGACAGGTGCTCTGGCGTGCACCGTTCTGTGAAGATGGGTTATTCGTGGCGGAGATTCCGCAGCCAGCTGGGCAGAGCCGAGTGCAGGATGAGGTGGAGGATGTTCGGCAGGCGTTGTGCCTCGCCATTCGCGACTTTGTTGTGAAAAACGGGTTCTCGAAGGTCATTGTCGGGCTTTCAGGCGGGATAGATTCTGCTCTTGTAGCGACTCTGGCCGCGCAGTCGCTCGGGGCGGAGAATGTGTTGGGGGTGATTATGCCCAGCGAGGTATCGGCTCCGGAAAGCGCCGAGGATGCGCAGAAACTGGCCTCGAATCTTGGAATCGAGACGCGGATTATCCCCATAACGCCGATTTATGGTGCGTTCATGGAGGGACTGAGGGAGCATTTCGCGGGAAAGGAGCCGGGCGTTGCCGAGGAGAACCTCCAGGCGAGGGTGAGGGGGACGGTTCTTATGGCGCTGTCGAACAAGCTTGGGCGCCTCGTTTTATGTACGGGGAACAGGTCAGAAAGGCTGGTGGGGTACGCGACGCTTTATGGTGACATGGTAGGAGGCTTTGCGCCTCTTTCGGACGTTCCGAAGACGCTTGTCTATGACATTGCAGACCAGGTAAACTCCAAGGCGGGTAGCGAGGTTATACCGCAGAGGATTATCGATAAAGAGCCTTCAGCGGAGCTGAGGCCGAATCAGACTGACGCCGAGTCGCTAGGGCCGTATGAGTCGCTTGACCCGATACTCGAAGGGTATGTTGACGAGGGGAAGAGTTTTGAGGAGCTGCTCGAGGCTGGCCATGACGAGGATGCGATTCGCAATGCTTTGTCGAGATTTATGGGGAGTGAGTTCAAGCGCTATCAGGGTCCGCCGGGGCCCAGGATCGTGTCTAGAGTGACTGCCAGCGAGCGCAGGATGCCGTTAACGAAGGCGGTTGAGGCTTGGTTCGCCCGGAGGCTTTGGGAGTCCTGAGGGAGCTCAAGATTGGGCCGATGGTTAAGATTGTGTGCCTGTGCTGGGTACTCTGACTGCAATTAGGAGGATGCCGCAATGCAAAAGGTCTTTCTGAAGGACAAGATTATCAACCTCGTTGAGGGGGACATCACCGAGCAGAAGGTCGATGCCGTGGTCAACGCGGCCAACAGTGCCCTGTGGATGGGTGCGGGCGTGGCTGGGGCCATCAAGCTACGGGGCGGGAAGGAGATAGAAGACGAGGCGGTCGCCAAGGGGCCGATCCCGATCGGCGAGGCGGTCGTAACTAGCGCGGGTCGCTTGCCGGCTCGATACGTGATCCATGCGGCGGGTATGGGGCCTAACCTTGCCACTGATGCGGACAAGATCAGGAGCAGCACCCTAAACTCGCTTTTGCGTGCTGACGAGCTTCACCTTGAGAGCATCGCTTTCCCGTCCATCGGGACCGGAGTAGGCGGTTTTCCGATGCACAAGTGTGCCGAGATAATGCTTGGTGAGGCGAAAAAGTTCCTTACGGAGCGAAAAACATCGCTTAAGGAGGTTCGGTTCGTTTTGTGGGGCAAAAGCGCCTTCGAGACGTTTGCCGACGTTCTCAAAGGCATGGAATAAGCGGGCGCTTGTGAGCTCGGCAATCCCGCCATGAGCTCCCCCTGGAGCGCCTTGAATGACTCGAATGTTAGAACCGACCCGACATCCTTCATGGCAGGCCGATAGCTATCGTGTCCCGCAATAACGGCACAAGATACTTCGCTCTAGCCGTCACTCTCCTTGCCTTAGGGTATCTCTTCTGGGCGATGACTCCAGGCCCGCTGGCCGTCCAGCTGTCTGTCGCTTTCCTCTTTGCGATTACCGCCGTTTTGGCGTTTCACGACGTTGCTAAGGCCCTTCTTGTTATCATGTTTCTCATACCCCTTGCGGGGATTGTGCCTCGCCTCTTCGGCTCGCCCTCGATCTCCGTGCTTCTCTTCGCGTTCTTGGGGCTTGGGTGCGGCAGCATTCTGAGAGATGTCATCTCGAAACGTGAGCCTGCTGGCCGACGAGCACCTTTCACGATCATCCTGCTTGGCTCCGTGGCACTGGTCGCTGCCTCAGGCACGATTACTGTCCTCAGGCTGATGAACTTCTTCCCGTTCTCTGCAGGTGCCTTTCACGACTGGATCGTTAACTCAGTCGGCACGCTTACAACCGAGGCGGTCAACAACACCGTGACGGTTGGCCTGGCCTATATCACGGGGATCGCCCTGCTGCTCACTGCATCTCGCGAGTTCGGTAGCCTTGCTGCCACGAAACGGGTGCAAATGGGCAAGCGAATCGCATGGGCACTCGTGATCGCCGGGTCGGCGGCAAATTTGTTCGCGCTTTGGCAGCTGCTCTCGCACAAGCTGCTGATCATCGGGTTCATTACTGGCACCTATACCGATTCCAACGCACTGGGCGTCTGCTCGGCGCTCATCCTTCCGTACTGCATCGGACTCATCCTAGTCTCTGAAGCGCGTGCACAACGGCCTCTCGTCGCCTGTGCACTGCTCCTGGTTGCGGTTACTGTTCTGGCAAGGTCCCGGGCGGGCGTGTTGAGTATTATCCTGTTCCTCATCGCTTTTGCCATCTGGCTCTGGCGCCTCGATAGACGCGGCCAGGGCCCAAGCCGTCTGGCGAAACGTTCGTTGAGGGGGTTCGCCGCTTTGGCTGCGATCATGCTCGTTATGCTGTTCCTGCTGGATATATCGCACTTGAGACGGCTTCCTGTTGCTGGGGATGCGCTAATGATAATCAACAAGCCGACCACGGATTCCCTCACGTTTCTGTTGCAGCACAGAGTACACCAGTGGCCAGAGGCGCTTCGTATGTGCAGAGATTTTCCCTGGACCGGTGTCGGCCTGGGAGCGTACATCCTGGAGCTCCCCAACTACTACTTCCTCAACGTCGGCAAGCTCTTCGTTATTGACACAGCAGGCAACTTGCCACTCCAAATCGCATCAGAGCTGGGTATTTTAGGTCTCGTTTTGGTCTTGCTGTTTGCCTCGACAGTGGTCAGGTCATCCTATCGCCTGCTCTTCACAAACCTCCCCTCAACCCTACAAAGCGAACAAAAACTCGCCGGGCCAGTAGCGCTCGGCGTTCTGGCCTCATTCGCCTCGCTCCTCTTCGGTGCGCACGTTCTCTTCTTTGAGTTCAACTACTTGCTGGCCGTCTCGATTGCGCTGGTGCTTGCGGCGAGCCATTCTCTCGACCCGCACGCAGACCATCCTGCTCACATGAATCGCCGGGCAAAGGCAATACCATGCCTCCTTGCTGCAGCAATAGGCACAGTTTCGGTCATCTTCCTCTTCGAGTCTCTTGGCCCCCTGTCGATCGAGCAGAGGAAGCACGTGCTGGGCTGGCAGTTTGACTACGGCATCTACAAGAAGGAACTGTGGGATGGCAAGTTCCACTTCTGGTGGATGCAGAAAGAAGCCCAAATTACCATTACCGCCAAAGGCGATGTCCTGCACTTTGCCCTCTTCTGTGCTCACCCAGACGCAGACCGAAGGCCCATAGTCGTCTCCATTTCGACAAATCTAGGTACGCAAAAATCGATCAAACTCACCCGCGACCGCTGGCGAGAAGTGTCGCTTGACCTGAAAACGCGTCCCGGCGACAAGATCGCGCTCAAAATCTGCGTCGATCGGACGTTCAATCCGAGAAAGCTGGGTATCAGCAATGACGGTCGGGACTTGGGCGTGGCGATAGCGAAGATACGCTGGTCCCACTCAGCTGCGCAGTAATCGACAGCACCCCGTTACTCATCTAGCCTGAAAGGCGCAAATATTCTCTCTTCCGAGGTTTCCGCCAAAAGGGCAGGCGACTTGCTGGAGTTGTGCCCTTGGGCCGCTTTTCGGGCGAAAAGGTGGGATTAGGGTTACCCTGATGCTCCGTGCCGTCCTAAAGAAGCCTAACATGATTGTTCGTATTTTCCATATTTATATTTAACTTTATCTATTTAATTTCGGACACGGGTGCCAGCGGCACTCGGGTGCCCACGGCACTCGGATAACTATCTCCAGCCTTTGCCTGAATGCGTCGGCTCGCACGTGCCGAGCTCGCCTCCAACTCAGGCCGAAGCTTACT
>QMNL01000159.1 GCA_003647755.1 Candidatus Coatesiibacteriota bacterium | reverse complement strand
TGCTCTCTCGGTGGTAGCCAAAGAATTAAAAAGACAACAAATATGTGCCGCCTGCAAGAACCAGGTCGGTGACGTGTGGGGCGATGTATACTTGTGGGTGGAGTGCCCGGATGGTAGCTACTACTTCCTGCCCACCCTCTCACAAGACCCACAACGCCTCGCCCGGAAGGTCCACTTCGCAGAAGCCCTGCGCCTCGAAGACATCCCGGTCTTCAGCTGTGACGTCACTTCGGTCCCCCCAGGCCGATACACGTTCAAGATGATAATCATGAACCGAAACTCAACCAGCGAACCGCTCTCGAACATCGCCTCATGCGAGTGGCAGTTTGAATGAAGGGATGAAGGATGAATCAGCGGGTGTAGGACGGGCTTTCCCGCCTGTTCGCCGGCAATGAAGGATGCAGCGCTCGCAAGGTTATTCGGTAGCGATCGAGACGATGCGTCCCTTGACGTAGCGCGTGCCCTTAAGCTGCTTACCTGCCGTGTGCTTCTTGACGTTGGCGTCCGATAGCGCAAGCGCAAGTATCTCCTGCTGCGATATGTCGCTTTCTACCTCAAGCCTCGCTCGGACCTTGCCATTGACCTGCACCGGAACGATGATCACCTTAGGCTTGGTTAGCGATTCCTCAAACTCGGGGAACCTCGCGTCGAAGACACTCTCGCTATGGCCCAACTGCTCAAAGAGCTCCTCCGCCAAGTGAGGCGCAAGTGGAGCGAGAAGAAGGACAAACGTCTGAACCGCTTGGCGATTCGTGTATGCATTTGACCTTGTAAGTGTCGTCAGCAGCTCCATCAGCGCTGCGAGAGCCGTGTTGAAATGAAAACGTTCGATGTCTCTTCGGACTTGCTTGATCGTGCGGTGCATAGCGCGGAGGGTGTCGTCATCCAGCTCGGCCTCCTTTTCGCCAGATTCTCGCGACTCAAGGTGTTTCTGCACGAGGTTCCATACCTTATGCAGAAACCTCGGGATGCCTACGAGGCAGCCCTCCGACCACTCGCCACCCTCGCGGAACGGGCCCATGAAGAATAATGCCAACCGTAGGACGTCGGAGCCGTGGCTATTGATCGTGTCATCAGGGTTGATGATGTTGCCGGCTGACTTGCTCATCTTGCTGCCGCCGAGGGTTATCATGCCCTGATGGCGCAGCCGCAGAGCAGGCTCGTCAAAATCAAGGTAGCCAAGATCGTGGAGCACCTTGGTGATGAACCTGAAGTAAAGCAGGTGGCCGACAGTGTGCTCCGGCCCGCCCGTGTATTGATCGACCGGCAGCCAGCGCCTCGTGATCTCAGGCTCGAACGGCGCGCGATCGTTTTCCGCCGAGGGGAAACGCAGCATATACCATGATGAGCAGACCATAGTGTCCATCGTGTCCGCCTCGCGCAGCGCGGGGCCGCCGCATTTTGGACAGGCAGCCTTCATGAACTCCGAGGACCGGGCAAGTGGCGACCGGCCGGACTCGTCCGGCTCGAAACGGGCCTCCTGAGGCAGCGTTACGGGGAGGTCCTTCTCTGGGACAGCGAGCTCGCCGCACCTGTCGCAATAGACTATTGGTATCGGAGCACCCCAATAGCGCTGCCTCGAGACCAGCCAGTCCCGCATCCTATATCGAACCCTGAACTGGGCAGCCCCTCTGGACGCCAGCTCCGCCACAATCGTTTTCTTAAACGCCTCGGAATGCATACCGTCGTACTTAGCGGAGTTCACCATCGTCCCCTCGCCGACGTAGGCCTCGGCAAGCGGCTGGTTTACATCCTTGCCCGGAGCAAGAACTACCTCGCGAATCGGGAGACCAAACTTGCGTGCAAACTCGAAGTCCCGCTCATCGTGCGCTGGGACAGCCATCACTGCCCCAGAGCCATAGGTGGCCAGGACGTAGTCAGCGGTCCAGATCGGTATCTTCTCGCCGTTGGCAGGATTGATAGCATAAGCCCCCAGGAAAACTCCGGTCTTCTCCTTATCGAGATGCACTCGCTCCAGCTCGCTCTTACTGGCGGCCTGTTTTATGTATCGTTCGACCTCAGCCACACGCGTGGCCTCAGTAAGCCGCATGACCTCCGGATGCTCGGGAGCCAAAACCATGTACGTCGCCCCAAACAGCGTATCGGGCCTAGTTGTAAAGACCGTTATCTTCACGTCGCTTCCGTCCACTTCAAAGACGACGTCCGCACCCTCGCTCCGCCCAATCCAATTGCGCTGCATCAGCTTCGTCGTCTCAGGCCAATCGACCTCGTCAAGGCCCGTTATCAGGCGCTCGGCATAATCTGTAATCTTGAAGAACCACTGGAGCATGTTGCGGCGCACGACCGGCGACCCGCACCGCTCGCACTGGCCGCCCACAACCTGCTCGTTCGCGAGAACGGTCAGGCACGAGTTGCACCAATTGACCGGCGCCTCGCTCCGATACGCCAGTCCGTTCTTGTATAGCTGAAGAAACAGCCACTGCGTCCACCGGTAGTAGTCTGGACTCGAGGTGTTGATCTCCTTGGTCCAGTCGAACATCGCGCCCACCATGCGCAGCTGTTTCCTTATGAAATCAATGTTCTGCCTCGTTGACACGGCCGGATGGACGCCATGCTTGATGGCGTAGTTCTCCGCTGGAAGCCCAAACGCGTCGTAACCCATCGGCTGGAACACGTTGAAGCCACACATGCGCTTGAATCTGCCGTAGGTGTCGGCGCCAGTGTAGCAGTAGAAATGCCCCACGCTTATCTTCAGGCCCGAAGGATAGACGAACATCGTCAAGTTGTAGAACTTCGGCTTGTCAGACTGAAGATCGGTGTGATACAGGCCAGCCTCTTCCCACCGGGCCCGCCACTTCTTTTCTATCTCTACTTGGTTGTATTTCCTGCTAGCCAAATCCCGTGTGTCCTGTTAATTGTGGTAATCTGTGTTGGGCGCCCGGACCCTCGCAGAGCGTCCCGGGTGCCACCCTTTGTCAGTATCGCTCATGTCCTAGAGCAAGAGCCGTCCACCATTCGGCGGATCAACCCTCTGCCAGCTCCTGCTGGCGCCCCAAGCCCCGGACGATAGGGTTACTTCTTCTCCTTCGGGACAGTTCTCCCTATCGGTAGAACGTCCTCCAGGCTCGCATGGGGCCTGGGAATCACGTGCACCGCCACCAGCTCGCCAACCCGCTTTGCCGCCTCGGCCCCGGCGTCGGTCGCCGCCTTAACGGCCGCAACATCGCCCCTAACAAGCGCCGTAACGTAACCGCCGCCTATCTTCTCATAAGTAACCAGCTTCACGTTCGCCGCCTTGACCATTGCATCAGACGCCTCGATCATCGCCACCAGGCCCTTAGTCTCTATCATTCCAAGCGCTTCGCCATACATCCTAATGAGTGCTCCTTTGCTTGTTACGAAATGCGTTCCCGCTATTGACCGTTATAGCTCTGCAAACTCTTCCCTTATAGCCGAAACCAACTCGGCCACCCGCTCCTCCGAGACATCTTCTGCGACGGTTACCTCGCTTGACGTAACCGTGCTCTCACCAGGGTCTCGCTCAGACGCAGAACTCCCGAGCGAACATGATGCATCATCGCACGTCTTGCACGCAAGCGCCGGCAGCCGTCCACCAGAGACCCGCTGCGCCTCGCTGATCTCTTGCACTTGTCGAGGGGTCAACAGCTTCTCCCCGCCAAGCTGGCGTGCAACGAGCGTTATGGCCGCGAGATGCTCAATCCGCTCCATGCTGTAGTGCGCTGCGAAGATGTCCCGGCCAACCGTTACAGCGCCGTGATTGGCGAGCAGGACTGCATCGCAAAGCCTGACCTTTTCCGCGACCGCGTCCGCCAGCTCCTGCGTTGAAGGAGCCGCGAAACCAGCGATAGGAATGGCGCCCAGCGTCATCACGACCTCAGCAAGAATGCACTTATCCAGCGCAACGCCTGCAACCGCAAAGCCCGTGCATATCGGCGGGTGGGCGTGTTCAACGGCCATGACATCAGGCCTCGTGCGATAGATGCCAAGGTGCATCCTGATCTCTGATGACGGCTCAAGCAGCCCCTCAAGCTTCTCACCCGAAAGGCTCACCTTCACCAGCTCGTCCTCCCTAATAAAACCCTTACTGCGGCCAGTGGGCGTCGCCAGGATCACGTCATCGCCAATGCGAACGCTGATGTTCCCATCGTTGGCCGCCACGAAACCCCTCGAGTATGTCCTTCGGCCTACCTCAACAATCGCCGCCCTGGCAAGCGACTCCGGCAGATACCGACCCGAATAAGCCCCCACCAACGATTCTATCGCTTCCTGCATCGCCTCATCTCTCAACACACACGAATCCAACGGCCATCAATGTATATGCAAGACGGCGGACGTGTCAAGATTCGTGGCACTGAAGACTGCGCCCCGACCCGCAAGGCCGCCCTGACCCATGAAGCCAGAGCTTGTAAGTCTAAGTCTGCGAAGGTAGAGTCCTCGCAACAATTGGAGAGAATTAAATAGATGCACAGACAGCGATACATGACAGTATTATGCCTCGTCCTGCTTGCCGGGGTAACGGTTCCTTGGTGCTCTCAGAGCGCCTGGGCGCAGGGCCAAGAGGGCCCAGCTGCGGCTGGCTCTGCCACCACTGATACTAGCGGTGGGTCTCTGACGTGCCCAGCGGGGATGGCCTTGATTCCCATGCTCAAGCTGCAAAACGGGAAGCAGCTTGACGCGTTCTGCATCGACATATTCGAGTATCCAAACGTCTTGGGCAGCATGCCTGCCAGCGGCATAACCTGGATTGAGGCGGAGGCGATGTGCTTCAAGAAAGGCAAGCGGCTCTGCAAACCGGATGAATGGCAGGCGGCGTGCTCCGGCCCCCTTGGGCTCTTGTATCCCTACGGAAATACCTATCAGCCGGACAGGTGCAATACCGAGGGAGAGTGGATGATGAACGGCAGCAAGGTGGTGGTCTCGGGGGCCTTCTCGGGTTGTGTGAGCGGCTATGGAGTAATCGATATGAGCGGCAACGTGTCGGAATGGACCGCTGGTGAGGGAGATAAGGCCAGGATATACGGCGGCAGTTTCGTGAGCGGGCGCTACTCGAGCTGCGCGAGCTTCTACACGCTCACTAAGACGCGAAGGTACGCCTTCAATGGTGTTCGTTGCTGCATGAGAGCGGGCGCCGACCAGCCGACCAGCCCACACTAGAGATGCAAAAGCATTACGGCAAACTGGGCGGGTCGCTTACAGTGAGGAGTGGTACGTGCTTTTGAGCGGGCGGTATCGTCTCGA
>QMNL01000158.1 GCA_003647755.1 Candidatus Coatesiibacteriota bacterium | reverse complement strand
GCACCACGCACGGACAACGTCGCAGTGGTTCTTCACGGCGAAACGGATGGCGGTAAGTATGAGTTGAGATGCGATCAGGGGGCTATGGTTCTTGGCCAGAATGTCGGCGATGACGGCCTCCTTCACGCCTTCCTGATCCTGTCGTATCCGCAGCACGATGTATCCCACAAGTTGGCGTTTGCGTTCCGCTATGAATACATCGTAAACGGGCTTGAGCGGACTGAAGTAGCGCCAGTTGAGATATTTCGCGTCGCGCACGACCGCGTTGCCGATCTTCTGAGAGGTGCTCTGCCACAGCGCATCAGCCCTTTCATCGAATGATTCTGTTTTGCGCACCTTCCTGCCCCAGGACGGCCAGAGGTCCAGAAATCGCGAGAAAAGGCCGAGCTTGACCATCGCGCGCCAGAGTAGATCGGCGGCTCCGACGATAAACCTATTCGAGATTCTCTTTTGCAGGAACGGTTTAAGCCTCAGGTAGCAAGACAGATTCAAGATGTGCACCAGAGGTATCCAGCCCAGCCGCTTGATGCCGAGGAATAGCGAGTTTGTGTTCGGAAACCCCGCTCCAAAAACCGCGCCCTGCGACTCGATCACGTGGTAGGCGGTTTTGGCCATTTCCAGCAGCTTCAGTGCGGCAGACCTCCGGCCGAAGGCCTTCCTGTCAACGGCCATGTCAAAGGAAATGGAGGCTATGTAGTCCTTCGGGCCGAGCTTGTATCTGACTGGGCTAAATCCCCAGTGGCCAACAACTCTGTCCCCGTCGAGCATCACAAGGCTGCTGCCTCCTTCTATCGGCCGTGCACGATATTTCCAGTCCCAGTGTTCCTTTGGAAACGGTTTGCCAAACGATGCCTCCATGAGCGAGAGTATCTGCTGCTGATACTTGGAGTCCTGGTAGTGAAGCAACCGGAAGTTCGCAGGGAGATGGAAGTCTTGGTTGAGCAATGCTAACCCCCTTCGCCACCTGCGTCTGACACGATCCTGAAACGCCCTACTTGTGCCTTCCCCACGGGTTCCTTCGCAACCATGGGCACAGCTCGCCAGAAGTAGACGTCGGGCGTGAGCATCCGGTAGGCACGGTGAGCGAGGAAATATCTGCTGCCAGCCACTTTAGCGCCGACCTTGTGAAGGAAACAGGGGTCTGGCGTGATCTCAAGGAAGTAGTATTCCGCGTTGGGAACGCTTCGCCAGGCGAGCTCGATGCCGTCTGGGGAGCCCATTGGGATAGTGCTCGAGGCCCTCCTGTTACCGGAGAGACCGAGCATGCGCTTCGCGCTGGAGACCATGAAGTTGTTGGCCCGGGTGCAGATGGCTAAGGCACCTCCAAGGTGCGGGTAGTGCTTTTCATAAAGGGCAATCAAGCTTTTGCTCTGCATTCTCCCCACCGCAGTTCTTTCGGAAGTTTTCAGACTCTGAGCATAGTAGTGAATCGCCTTGGCATCTGGCAGGCAGTATATCTTATGTTCGGCCTTTCTGATCCGCCTGCAGAGGTCCTCGTCCTCATAATACATGAAGAATCGCTCGTCGAAGCCGCCGAGCTGCCTGAAAAATTCGCGAGAGAGCATCAGGTAGCTGCCTGGGGCACCCGAGACCTCAAGCGGGTCATCGCTGGACCACATCTTCCAGTCCATTCTCCAGTATTTCTCGAAGGTGCGTTTTCCCAAGATGTGGCGGAGCGAGGTGTGTTGGACTATTGCGGCTGACAGACCGACAGTTTTCAGGCAGGAGAATTGAAACTGCATTTCATCATCCCAGAAGGTTCGCGCCATGACCGCACCGCACCGATCCAGCCGCGTGAAGGCATCAAGCGAGGTGCGGATTGCACCGGGCAGGAGGAAGAGGTCGGGGTTAAGAAACAGGAGATAGCGGCCGTTTGCCCGCCTCGCAGCGAGATTGCTCGCTTTCCCGAAGCCGAGGTTCTGGTCGTTTGCGATAATGGTAAGCCAGGGGGCATCCGAGAGTTGCTCCCTCACCGCGTCAGTGGTGCCGTCCATTGAGGCGTTGTCAACCAAAATGACCTCGAGGCGAACGCCATTGGCGGCGGCCATGATGTTTTGCAGGCACCTCACGATGTGGTCCTTGCTGTTATAAGTAACCGTTATGACCGAGAGCTCGGGGGCGGTGTTCTTGGCATCAGTATCGCTCACCTCGCGCCTCCGTTGCCGTCGAATTCAGGGTGAGACCGCCATCACGGCAGGCAAATACTGTCCGAAGCCCCTCGAGAGGATGCGGGCACCATCAGCGCCCACGATCAGGCACTCGACGTCTTGCAGCCGGTCAGCAAGCTTCAGCCCACGTTCGGGTCCCATCACGAAGATCGCCGTGGCGAGGGCGTCGGCAGTCGTCGCTTCCTTGGCGATCACGGTAACACTTTGGCATCCGGTCGCTGGGTAGCCCGTCGCCGGATCCAAAATGTGATGGTATCTTCTGCCCTCGTAAACGAAGAACCGCTCGTAGTCCCCAGACGTTACGACAGCGCGGTCAGACAGTAGCAGGGTGCACATCAGGTCCCCCAGGCGCCTCGGGTGCCGAACGCCGATCCGCCACTTCCGCCCGTTCGGGCGTGTTCCCGCGACGAACATGTCCCCACCCGCGTCCACGATGAAATTACCCAGCCCCGCCTTTCTAAGGGCCTTTGAGGCAACGTCAATTGCATATCCCTTTGCGATCCCGCCGAGATCGAGCCTCATCCCCTTGACCGGCAGATAGACCGTTCCTGTCGTAGCCGAGAATTCAACCGAGGCTAAAGTAATCAGCCGGACCGCCTTGGCAATCGCCTTTGGGTCTGGAGGCCGCGCAGCCTTTTGAGACGTGAAATCCCATAGGTGCGAAACCGCCCCAATCCTCACGTCAAATGCGCCTCCGCTCAGCTCCGACACTCTTTCTGCGATGTCCAGAACCGCGATTACAGAGCTTGTCGCGCCGACCTTGGAGATACCGGCCGAATCGTTGATCTGGTGCACGATGCTGCCCTTCATGTTGACTGACATCTCACTCTCGACGCGGCGCATGGCATCGAACGCGCTTTGGATTGAGGCCCGCACCGCCTCCTCGTCCAGCGTCTGGTCCCAGGCCTTTATCTCGACCAGCGTGCCCAAGAGGAAGTTGTCAACCTTGATGATGTCAGTCCCGCTGGGCGTGCTCTCGTAGAAGAAAGATACCCCAACGATCGCCGCTATTGCGGCAAACAGCAGAAGAAACCAGAACCAGCCGGTGCGCTTCATCGGGTCAGAGCTCCTCCTGCGTTATGACAACACGTTTACGATCGACATGCTCCGCCAAACTCGGCTGTGTCGCTCTATCATTCCAAGTCAGGCTTGAGGTTACTGGAGAATCGGTGCGCATGCGAAGGCCTCTGAGCGGGTATGTGTCGCTAGCTTGCTGCATCGAAGCGCTGGATGCGGGCCTCACTGCCGTGGCAAGCCGGCGTAGGTGCGTCTGTTGCCGGCATGTGGGTCAAAACTGTCCTGGGTTATTTCCCACCTCTGGATAGCAGCGGGTTGCCCCCTTCCTCTTCAGGTCTCTGATGCGACTCATTGCCCTTTTTCTTATCGCCAGGTTGCCTCTGTGTAACAGTGCGATCTTCTTCCAACACGCTATTGCCCTTCTAAAATCGCCACGTCGTTCAAATAGCGCTGCCATGATCATCGTGGTTCTGGAAGCGTCACCCTTGGGAAGGGTCGGGTAGCCCGGTTCCGGCTCTTCCTCAGCGCCCAAGAGTGCCTTTTCAATCTTGGACCGTCTGATTGATGCACGGACATCCTCCTCGAAGAGCACGACCGCCCTGGAATGACAATTCTCGCTGCAATACAAATAGCCGGCGTCCTCAACCATCTCATTCATGTTCCGTATCGGACGATGGCAGTATTGGCAATATGT
Source organism: Candidatus Coatesiibacteriota bacterium (assembly GCA_003647755.1). Classification (GTDB taxonomy): domain Bacteria; phylum B130-G9; class B130-G9; order B130-G9; family B130-G9; genus B130-G9. The sequence goes on along the minus strand of QMNL01000158.1, from coordinate 1,343 downwards.
TGGCATAACAACCGCACCTCAAAGCCGCAAATTGTTGAGCATGTTACTTACAATTAAATAAGAATACGTCCCACGCGCAATTGTTCAATACCGAATCATCTTGCTCGTATCCGGGACATCTGGCTCACTAGACCGTGCGCGCTGTGCGAGTTTCTATCGATATTCTGAACGCTCATCCGACGTGATTCGCCAAACACTCAGCGGCACGAGAAGCCGCTGGTCTGCCCTGCTTACGCCCTTACCGAGAATGTCATTCATCTGTCCATTACTGGGCACGTGGCCAACGTCCTTTGGGCAGCAGTTTGACTGAAAGCGCCGCGCAGCGGCCTCGTTGAATGGTACGCACGGCGCGGGCGAACGGCCCGAGGTCGGCCTCCAACGCATCCTTTCTGTTCAGGTCTATGCCCGTGACGATGAGCCAGAATCTAGCAGGCTGGCCAGCCCTGAGCCAAGCACGATATACCTCAGATGTCGGCAGCAACCAGCCCTTCATGTAAGTTGCGCGGCGCAGAAGCTTCGGGCTTGCATAGACTCTGAACTGAGCGTTGGCCGCGGCCGAGACCAGGATTGGCGTCTGGCCATCGTCATGTTGCTCCAAAGCTGTGAGAACGTCGCGCATCTCCTCCCTGACGAGCAGTGTTGAGCCCTGCTGAAGCAGCATGTAAACAGAGACAAGTGCGATGATGCCGGCGATGGCTACAACGGAGCGCCTTAGCGACTTGAGATTGAACGCGTCGTGCAGGGCCCTAAGCCCACTTGCCAGGAGTAACAGGGCAATAGGTGCCCAGTATATTGAGAGCCTGCCTCCGGCCAGGGGATAGGCATGGACAAAGCTCGCAAGCACGGCGGAGCAAAGGGTGCCGGCAGCCAAGATGGCCACCGGCCTGTTGTCTGATTTGGGCAGCGAGAGCGCCCCAAACACGCACAGCGCAAGCGCAAGCGCCGGCGCATAGGACATATCGCAGGCGGCGCCGAACACGTTTATGAGAGCTTGGCCGAGCCAGGGTAAAACGGGTTTGCCCGGAAAGCTCGCTGCCCAGATGTACCCCAGGGCTTTGTGGCCAAATGAGTGCCGCATGCTGAGCATATAGACGCTTGCCGCTGCGGCCGCGGCAGAGCCCATGAGCATCAATAGGCCGAGCAACCTGGCCCTGTCCCACTTCCTCAGCCATGATGCCAGAGCGACAAGCACCAGGCCGACCAACAGAAAGGACGACGTGTACGACATCCAAATGGTCCACGGCAGAAGCGCCGCAACGATGAGCCTCCTCCTTGGCGAGAACTGTTCCCAACCCACCGTCGCCAACAGCACGAGTACCGTGGCGAGCTCGTCCAGCGAGTAG
>QMNL01000157.1 GCA_003647755.1 Candidatus Coatesiibacteriota bacterium | reverse complement strand
ATCAAAATGCGAGGCTGGCAACGGGGGATGTTCTTCGACCAGACCGGCCTACCGTGGGTTATGCCCTCTCCGAACATGCCGACGCTCGACACCGCTATGGTCTATCCGGGGATGTGCCTTCTGGAGGGAACCAACGTCTCCGAGGGCCGGGGAACGACGAAGCCCTTCGAGATGTTCGGAGCACCGTTTATCGATTCCTCTGCCCTCGTGAAACGGCTCGACACAATGTCCCTTCCCGGCGTCCGATTCAGGGCTTGCTCCTTCAGACCAACCTTCGACAAGTTCGCCGGCAAACTCTGCCACGGCGCCCAGATACACGTTCTGGATAGAGGAATTTTCAAGCCATATCTAACTGGACTGGCGGTGATCTCCGCTATAAGAGAGCTTTGCGGGCACGATTTCGCCTGGCGAGAGCCGCCTTACGAGTTTGAGACGAAACGACTCCCCATAGATATACTCACCGGAACCGATTCTGTTCGTCTCGCAATCGAGGCGGGCACAGCGCCTCAAGAGATCGAGGCTGGCTGGCAAGATGAGTTGGACGGCTTTGACAAGATCAGAAGAGAGTTCCTTCTCTACTCCTAGCCAGCGAGACCATCAGCCACAGTTACCAGAACGTTACGAACGGGTCTCGCGGCCGCACTAATCGACCTTCAGTATCTCCATGAACGCCTCCTGCGGGATGGCCACGGAGCCAAGCTGCTTCATCTTCCGCTTTCCCTCCTTCTGCTTCTCCAACAGCTTGCGCTTGCGGGTGATGTCGCCTCCATAGCACTTCGCAGTTACGTTCTTCCTTAGAGGCGCAACACGTTCCCTGGAGATGATCTTACTCCCAATCGCGGCCTGGATAACGACCTCAAACAGCTGCCGTGGCACCTGCTTCCTTATGCGCCGGACGAGCTCCACGCCCCGACGGTAGGCGTTCTGCTTGTGCGTCATGAAAGAAAGCGCGTCAACTGCCTGACCATTGATCAGGATATCGACTTTGACGATCTCTGACGCTCTGCGGCCGATGTGCTCGTAGTCGTAGGATGCATAGCCCTTCGAGGCGGACTTGAGCTTGTCGTAGAAGTCGAAGAGCGTCTCGTTGAATGGAAGCTCGTAAACCAGCATCACCTTGCCCGCCCCGACATACTCCATCGATTTCTGCGTACCTCGCCTATCGGTCAGGAGTTTCAGGATGTTGCCGATGAACTCGTCCGGGACGATGATGGTGCAGCGGATGAACGGTTCGTTGATATGATCGATCTTCTGCGTGGGCGGCATGTCATTTGGACTGTCCACTAGTATGCTGCTGCCATCCATCAGGATCGCCTCGTAAACAACGTTTGGGGCGGTCGAAAGCAGCTGGAGGCCAAACTCCCGCTCCAGCCGCTCCCGCACTATCTCCATGTGGAGAGTGCCTAAGAAACCACAACGGAACCCAAGCCCAAGCGCACTCGAACTCTCCGGCTCATAGATGAACGCCGGATCGTTCAGCGACAGCTTCTCCAACGCCACCTGGAGGTCCTCGAACTGCTGCGTCGAGAGCGGGAAAAGCCCAGAGAAAACAACCTGCTTTACGGGAACGTAGCCCGGCAGCGGCTTGGAGGCTGGCCTCGACGCCAGGGTGATCGTGTCGCCCAAGGCGCTGTCGCTCACGTTCTTGATGTTGGCCAAGACGAATCCGACCTCTCCAGCGCGAAGCGTCTCTGCTCTCGTCGCCTTCGGCGAAAACCAGCCCAACTGCTGAACCTCGAACGTATTGCCTGTTGACATGAAACTGATTCTCTGGCCGACAGCAACAGCCCCGTCCATAACCCTCACGACAGCCACTACGCCGTGATACTGCTCGTAGAAAGAATCGAAGACCAGCGCCCTGAATGGCGCCTCTATCTCCCCTTTGGGAGCTGGGATGTGCTCGATTATCGCCTCAAACAAGGCCTTTACACCCTCGCCGGTCTTGGCGCTCACCGGCACGCACAGCCCCGGTTCAAGGCCAAGCACGTCGGCAATCTGCCGCCTCGTCTCCTCAACATCGGCGCTCGGCAGGTCTATCTTGTTGATCACGGGAATTATCTGAAGGTCATTCTCGAGCGCCAGATATAGGTTCGCAACCGTCTGCGCCTCGACGCCCTGGGCGGCATCGACAACCAGTAGCGCCCCATCGCAAGCGGCGAGGCTGCGCGAGACCTCGTATGTGAAATCAACGTGGCCAGGCGTGTCGATGAGGTTGAAAACGTAGCCCTGCCCAGAACGGGACCTGTAGTTCAGCCGAACCGTCTGTGCCTTGATCGTGATGCCTCGCTCGCGCTCCAGGTCCATGGTGTCAAGCACCTGCGCGGCCATCTCGCGCTCGGGAAGCGCCCCTGTCAGCTCGATGAACCTGTCCGAAAGCGTGGATTTACCGTGATCGATATGCGCGATTATCGAGAAATTGCGGATCCTGTCTCTATCGTAGGCCGCCGCAGACAATCGGCGGGAACGCCTCTGACGAGCTTCAACCATTCAGACAGGCCATTGCATAGCGGGCTGCACCGATGCTCCCAGCCTTGTCGCCAAGCTCGCACCGCGACACCGATATTCTGCCTGCACGGGCACATATAGAACGCCGGTTAGCCTCATCCTGTGCGGCGCTTGAAATGTCGAACCTCATGTTCACCATGCGTCCACCCAAAAGCACCGTCCGAATCCCCACGAGGTCCGCGAGCGCCGCGATCGCTATGCCTAGATATCTAGCGGCGTCTGACAAAAGCCCAATTGCCACGGCGTCGCCGCGCGATGCGGCCAGATCGATGAGCTGCGGCGTTAGGTCCTCATCATCGTCAATCATGTCCCACATGATCGAACTCTCACCACTGGCCTTGAAGGACATGGCTCTCGCACGCAAGCCTCCCGCCGAGCAATACGCCTCGAGGCATCCCTTATCACCGCAGACGCACGGCGCACCGTCAGGCTGAACAACCAAATGCCCCAGCTCCGCAGCGAATCCCGTGCCGCCCCAAAAGGGCAGACCGCCCACTATCAGCCCCGAACCGAGTCCAGTCCCGAGCGTAAGAAGTGCGAAATCATCCAACTCCTTCCCAGCACCGAGCCATTTCTCACCTATCGCTGCAACGTTCACGTCGTTGGCCAGAAAGACCCTCAGGCCAAGCCGCTGTCGCAGAAACCCGGCAAGGGCCACGTCGCGAAACATCGGCAGATTAGGCGAATAACGGACTACGCCACCCTTGAAGTCAATCAGCCCCGGGAAGCCAAGCCCCACGGCCTCCACCGGACCGCCCGCATCCGAACGCAGTTTCCCCACCATCTCGACGACAGCAGAAACCAGTGAATCAACTGAATCACGAGGCGTCTTGCCCTCGGTGAAGGACAGGACCTGGCCAAGACCATCCACTACCGCCCCGCGGACGTTGGTCCCACCAACGTCCATGCCAATAACCCGCATCACTGGCACGTGGCAGCTACTTGATGAATATCCAGATGAGCAAGTAAAATATCGCCGAGAGCGTTACCGCAATCAGCAGCGTAACCTTGTGGTACTCCCAGCCGTAGCTCTCCTCCTGCTCGCCTCCCTCAACCACTTCCTCCGGCTCGACTACAACTTCACGTGTTTTTCTCTTCTTTTTAGCCAATGCCCTACCCTTTCTACGCTAGACAACCTATGCCCGGAAACTCTTCGCCAACTCTATAATCCTGCTGCTCGAAATACCATCAACTAACTCGATGCGCTCCACACGCCCACCGTGCGCCTCAACCACATCTCGACCGATGATCTGATCAAGCGGCCAGTCTGCGCCCTTCGCTAGAACATCAGGCTGCAATAAAGAGATGACCCGCAGCGGGTCATCGTCATCGAAGACGAAAACATAATCCACAAACCAGAAGCCGGCGAGAACCTCTACCCGCTCCGCCTGGCTCACTATCGGGCGACCGACCCCCTTAATGCGACGCACCGAAGCGTCAGAATTGACGCCCACGATGAGCACATCCCCAAAAGTTCTCGCAGATGCCAAGTAGCGAACGTGCCCGTTGTGCACAAGGTCAAAACAGCCATTCGTAAAAACAACTCGCTTGCCCTCCTGCCTCAACCCCGCGACGTGCCGCAGCATTTGTTCAAACGTCTTTATCTTCGCCCTAGTTCCACCCATCACACACAATCCCCCCACCTCACGAACGAAAGCAACTCGCTCACGCAGAGCCCGCGTCAAGCCACGCACGCAGACGGCCCCAAGTCGCGAGGTCGTGCTCGACGGCGTTGGCTATCGCCGCCTCGCGCTCTCTCTTTTTTCTGGCTTCCCGTTCCGCTTGCTCCCTGGCCAGTTGCTCAGCCTTTTCTTTCGCGAGTCGTTCAGATTCCTCCCTCGCAAGCTGCTCGGCCCGCTGCCTGGCTTCCCGCTCAGCTCGCTCTCTAGCCTCGCGCTCCACCTTCGCCTGCGACTCGCGCTCAGCTCGCTCTTTGGCTTCCTGATCGGCCTTCTCTCTGGCCTCGCGATCAGCCTTCTCTTCAGCTGGGAAAAAAGTCTCCGCCTTGCCAGCCGCCGCCTTCTCCAGAGAAGATTGGGCTAGCGCTCGGATCTCTTTGCACTCCTGGCAGCCGGGGTCCACACTCAGGATCCGATCTATTATCTTGATCGCCTCTGCGAAGTGTCCCTGGTCCATGTAAAGCTTCGCAAGGCTTACGGTCGGCAAGCCAACGAAACTGCTATCGCCCCGAGCCTCCCTCTTCTTGCCAGCGCTAACGAGCCGTTCAAGCCGCTCTATCTGCCCCTTTACCTCTTGTCCCACAAGCCGAAATCGAAGAATGCTCCTATACGTCTCAAGCGCCTTTTCAAGGTTCCCTGACTGCTCATAAGACTCTGCGAGGCGCCTCGCTGCGAGCAGATTATCCTTGTCCTGTGAGAGCACCGGTTCAAGCAGCTGCCTCGCATCCTCGGGTTGCCCAAGCTCGTTGAGAACATGTGCCAGCGCCACCTTCACCGACGACAGCTCGGGGAAGCGCTCGGATGCCTCGCGCAGCACCTGTTCCGCGCTTTTGAGGTCCTCCGCCATCTCATACAACCTGGCAAGCGACAGGTAATACTGGAGCCGCTTCTCCTTGCCAAGGCGCTTTCGGTATCTTTGAATATCCTTCTGAATCGCTCGCTTCTTGACGGCCAAAAGCAATCACCTCGTTCGATAATTTGCCAACCCACGAAAATACTGCCAAATCGCATCTTGACTGTCAATCCCATAGTTCGCAGGTGCCAAGTTACCGCCAACTGAAGCGACGTCCAGCCGACGCACTCCAAATGCCTCTCTTCCGGCGCCCCCGGTTTCATTCTCGGGCTCGGGAGAACT
>QMNL01000156.1 GCA_003647755.1 Candidatus Coatesiibacteriota bacterium | reverse complement strand
TTCATACTCTTCATCACCAAAGCCCTTATGTTCCGATCTAATCCGCTAGAGGAATCCGTGTTCCTTCAAAAACTCAACAGTTATCTTGCCCTTTAGGCTCCCCGCAATGCCCTCTGGCAAGTAAGATTGTAGGCACTTCAAGATATACTTAGCAAGAACGTCAAACTCGAGGTTCACCCGATCACCAACCTTTAGCCCCCCGAGTGCCGTCCGCTCCAAAGTGTAGGGGATCACAGCCACATTGAAGCTGCCGATGCCGCAATCTGCGACCGTGAGGCTAACGCCGTCAACACAGACTGAGCCTTTCTCCACGACGAGCCCGTCCCATCGCCCGGAGTGCTCAACAGAAAGCATCGCCTCCTCACCTTTCCCCTGAAGCGATGCGACCCTGCCAACCTCATCAACATGCCCCTGCACAATGTGTCCGCCAAGCCGATCACCAACCTTCAGGGCTCGCTCGAGATTGAGCCTGTCCCCAACACGCAGCGCACCAAACTTGCTCCGCCGAAACGTCTCCGAGGATACGAAGACCCCAAACTCATTCCGGCCGACATCGGTTACCGTTACGCACACGCCAGAGACAGAGATGCTGTCGCCGATCTGCGTGTCCTCAAACGGCGCACTGACGGTGAGGCCCAGGCGGTCCTCGCCTCGCCTGACGATACTTTTGACAACTCCTACTGTCTCAACCAGTCCTGTGAACATTTTGCCTCCGTGGTTAATAATTGGCATAATAAGCAGGTCGAGGCAAGTTGACCAGTCGTTCCTTCACGATAATGCCATGAGTGTGCGATTGATGCGTCGTGCGCGTCTGTGGGACGGATTTGCGTTTTGGCTTCAGAACGTCATAGCAACCGCATGGAGTTGATGAACAAACATACTGGTGCTGCTCGCGCTTTGTATGACCGCGCCGTGAAGCGCTTATGATGGCGGAGGCTTAAGCAAAACCAAGACCTCGGAGAGGATGATATGGGCAAGCTCCGTCTTGGCCATAGGCTCAAGCGACCTCAGCTTTCCATCAGGCCACAGGAGCGTGGCGGTATTCACGTCCGTCTCGAGGCCGGAGTCTCTGAGCGAGACGTCGTTAGCGATGATGAAGTCCAGGTTCTTCCTGAAGAGCTTCCCCCGCGCGTTCTCAACTACCTCCTCCGTCTCCGCCGCAAAACCAACCACCACTTGCCCCTTTCGCCTCACCTGGCTCACCTCGGCCAACACATCAGGCGTCCGAGCAAGCTCGAGAGAGACCCCCTCGGGACCCTTCTTGAGCTTCTGTCGCGCCGGTGCACGCGGGGCATAGTCAGCGACGGCTGCCGCCATGATCACGGCATCCTGCCCGGGCAACGCGTCGAGAACGGCTTTGCGCATCTCCTCAGCGGAGATCACGTTTCTCACATCAATCCCATGTGGCGGCTCAAGAGTCGTGGGCCCCGCAACCAGCGTAACCTTCGCGCCTCGCGCGGCGGCTGCCCTTGCCAGCGCAAAGCCCATCTTCCCCGAAGAGCGGTTCGAGATAAACCTGATCGGGTCGATCATCTCGCGCGTCGGACCCGCCGAGACCAACACCTTCAGACCCTTCAGATCGTAACCAAACCTGGCGACTGAGGCGGCTACATCGACGATCGTCTCTGGGTCTGACATCCTGCCCTTGCCTGACGTCCCGCACGCGAGCTCCCCCGACTCGGGGCCGATGAACGAGGCGCCAAATTGGCGGAGTCTCTCGATGTTTTTCTGGACGACGGGGTGGGCATACATACGGGAGTTCATTGCAGGCGCGATGAGCACGGGACAGTCGCAAGAGATGAAGGTGGTGGACAGAAGGTCGTCCGCAAGGCCGCCTGCGAACTTGGCGATGACGTTAGCCGTGGCTGGGGCAACGAGCAACACGTTGGCCCAATCCGAGAGCGAGATGTGGCTGATCTGCTCGCTGCGGCTGGCGGCGAACATCTTAGTATAAACCGGGTGACCGGAGAGGGTTGCCAGCGTCTCGGCGCCTATGAATCTCGCTCCGTTCTCAGTCAGCAGGACCTTGACATCCAGCCCACGCTTCTTGAGAAGCCGCACTACCTCGGCGGACTTGTAGGCCGCTATGCTGCCTGTCACGCCAAGTAGGATATTTGCTGAAGACTTTCTATTCTCTGCCATCACTCTCCTATCTCTTCGCAAGGATTGGCTCAAAACCCCTGATAGCCTTATATGCCCGCCTGAGGCTTGGGGAGTTCCTCTTCGCCCTTTGCACATCCCAATAGCTGTCAATGAAACGACCTAGCGTCCCATTGTAGTCGGGTCCGATCTTTGCTGTGCTTCCACACTTTGGCACGATGGTCTCGCTGAGCTTGTCTTCCACAGCCAGCTGGATGGGAATCGGATCATCCATTGAACAGGCTGAGCTGCCTCATATCTGGTGGTTCTGTAATAGGAAGGGCCGCTTCACCGACGCTCATACCCACCTCCAGCATGCCACGGATCGCATCAATACGAGATGCCTGCTGGACCTTAGTCCCTTCCTTATCCGGCGTCAGAAGGAGCGTCTCTTCACCGCCGATTCCCTTGTCGGATAGGAGTTCAGTGCTGTGCGTGCTAATAATGACCTGACCCTTTCTCTTCTGCTGCGTGCGCCATATCAACGCTGCCAGCTTCTGAATAATGCCGGTGTGAAGAGACAGCTCGGGTTCCTCCAACAGGAGCACAGAGTCGTTGGCCATGATTGACCACAAAAGACCAATGAGTCGCAGCGTGCCGTCGGAGAACTGCTGCTCGTTCTGCTTGGCTCCTTTCGGTCTCCAGTGTTTGTATATTGTCTCCAGGTGGGCAACGCCCCTTTCGTCGCGCACGATACTGAGCCTCTCGAATTGAGGAACGGCACACGCCAGCGCATCCTGGATTCTCCGTAGCCGCGAGTCGCGCACATTACCACTCGTTTGCTGGATATTCTCCAAGAACCTTTGGCCAAATGGGTCTTCATCAACTACCCTGGCGCCAAAAACCTCCGGGTGCCTGATAAGCTGAGGGACAAGGTGCATGTACCTGATGGACCCCAAGAAGCTCGCTATCTCCCTGAAGTCCTGGTTTGCGTTAATTTGCTCCAGAAACGTCTGGCCTAGGCGGGGCGTGTCTTTGACATCGTCATTATCGGGGCGGTCAAGAATTTGCTCGTTCTCCTTCCACACCCTTTCATAAGCGAGTCTGACAGGATTGGAGCCTCCCCTCTCCTGCTTGATGCCGATGGCATATTTCCATGTTGGCTCCTGACCTTCATTCCGGGACAGATGCACCTCAATTTCCACATCCGAATGGCGGCGTGCGGCGAGGCAGCGGATCTTTGACAGACCGCTCCGGTCGCTGACTGCCTTCTGAAGACCTCCACCCTCGGGCTTAGCAATGTCGCGAAGAAATCGGAAGGCGTCGAGAAAATTGGACTTGCCAGAAGCGTTCGGGCCAATCAAGAACATTCGCTGCGTGAGCGGGACATCCACGTCAGCGAAGTTGCGCCAGTTCTTCAGCTTGACGCGGGAGATCATCAGCCGAGGCTTCTTCGTTCTTTTTCGGACCTTGGCGGGCTTAAGCATTAGTTTCATCTCTCTTCGCAATCTGATTGGCAGACTCTGCGTCAGCAACCAGCGCACGATACTTCGGATCGGTCATCCTCGCGCGCTCGGCAGTGATTATACTCCGGATGCTAGAGACGGCCGAATTAACGTCATCGTTGACGATGAGGTAGTCATATCTGTTGCTGAGGCGAATCTCCTCCCTTGCGCGCGCAAGCCGCCTCGCCACCTCCGCATCGTCCTCGCTGCCGCGGCCGACAAGGCGGGCCTTCGTGGAGGCGAATGACGGGCCAACCACGAAAAGCAAAACCGTTCTGGGATACTTAGACCGGACCGCCGTCCCGCCCTGGATGTCTATCTCCAGCAGCACGTCTCGACCGGTCGCCATTATGGCAAGAGCGTCTGATGCCCGCGTCCCATACAAATGCCCGTGCACCTCGGCCCATTCCAGCATTTGCCCCTGCTTAACGAGGGATTCAAACTCCGCCGGCTCGAGAAAATGATAGTCAGACCCGGGCCTCTCGCCTGGCCTAGCAGGACGGGTTGTGCAGGAGACATTGAGCCCAACGCGAGGGTCAACCGAGGCCACACGCTGCGAAAGCGTCGTCTTGCCAGCGCCGGCAGGGCCTGAAAGAACGAAGACAATCCTTCCCTCATGAAGGGACTGAGCCAGAGCTCGCTCAATCGAGCCCCTGGCCGACGCCGATGGCATAATCTTCCTATATAAAACAGCCGCGCTTCATCTGGCTACCGGGTCAGCAACCTGCGTGACCTATTTTAGCTTGTTTAACAGGGCATCTCGCGTGAAGCTCGTCTGCCAAACATAACCCGCATCTGTAATGATGAGGGTCTTGGTTCTCTTGCCCTGCGTGGCATCGATAAGCTTCCCCTCTGCGCCAGCCCGCTTTTTGATCTTTCTCGCAGGCGAGGAGTTGAAAGCTATCGCGCCCACGATCCTTGAGCGATCAATAAAGTTACTCTCAGAGTCCTCAAGGATAATATAGTTCTTCGCCATACTTCAGTCACCTACCTTTCTCTTCTAATTGCTCTGTCGCATCGCACGTTGCCTCGCGCGACGTGCACGCAAATATGACCTAAACTTGCTTATACCTGCAATTGCATAGTTCATCGTGATAACCGGATTCCAACTCCTCGCCAGTCGTGATATGATGTATCCCAACCTGAAATGAAACCTTCGAAAACACTTGTCCTGAAAACTCTCTACTTCGCCCTCTGCGAGATACAAATGCCTGAAACGCGGCTCCTGTATCGGGTCCTTTTCAACAAGAAGTCCCAACTCTCTACAAATATCGTAAAGTTTTGTTCCCGGAAAACACCTGGCAAGAATAAACTCCGCGAAATCCCCGTCAAGCTCTAAAGCGAAATCGAGTGTCTTTTGCATGCTTTCGTGTGTTTCCCACGGCAGCCCAAGTATGAAAAACATATATGCATCGATACCGAAGCGCTTACACAACCCTACCGCGCGCCTCGACTGAGCCAATGTGATCCCCTTTTGCATGCGGTCCAACATCGCCTGGTCGCCGCTCTCTATGCCGAGGCTTATGATGTGACAGCCCGCCCGTTTCATCCATTCAAGCCTCGACTCGTCCAGTGTATCGACCCGGCCGTTGCAACCCCAGCGAATCTTCAGGCCTCGCTCCACAATCCCTCGGCACAGTTCGATCACCCACTCCCTGTTTATTGTGAAAGTGTCCGCGTTGAAATAGAACTCATGGATGTCGTGGCGCGAAACACACTCCTCGATCTCCTCTATGATGTTG